>JAJRSN010000457.1 GCA_024278715.1 Calditrichota bacterium | reverse complement strand
CCTTTCCCCATTTCACGGCTTTTAACACCAAAAGCGCGGGTAAAGTTGCAATTATGATAAAAGGAGTGGAAAACTGCGGTTTAAACACGCCCAGAACAGCCATCAGAACGATAAACCCAAAACTGATAATGTTAAAGAACACATAATAGGCAAAGGGACCTTCGTATAAAATCCGATCGTTTTGAATCTTCGCCAGCCTGACTACCCAGGTGCGCTTCCCCGCTTTGGCATCCGCCGGAACATCCTGAAATTGATTAATCCAAACGACCAGCATAATCAAAATAGCCACGGGAACGGAAGCCAACAGCGGTTTTTGCCAGAGCCAGAGGGATAGATCGTTATGGGTAAGAGGCTGCGTAAGAACAAAATGAGCTCCTAAAACCATAACCGGACCAAATCCCAGAGCTATGGAAATTTCTCCCAATCCGCGATAACTCAGTCGCAACGGATTCCAGGTGTAAAAAGCGCCGAGCGCCACCCCCAAAAAGCCGATCCATAATAACAGGCTGTTGCCGAAAGGATTTCCGGTAATTTGAAAATTCAAATAAAGTCCGATGCCGATAGTAAAGCCAAAGGCAAGAACGGCAGCCATAAAAACTTTCCACGGTTTTAAGAGACCGGCTTGAATAATTCTGCTTCCTCCGTTGAAAGGGCTAAACGATTTGTTAAATTCATCGTTTCTCGAAGTGTGATCAAAGTAGTCGTTTCCCAAATTGGTGCCCGCCTGAGCAAACAATCCGCCGATTAATGTCAGCCAGAATAGTTTCCAGCTCCAAAGCAGCGAAAGTCCCGCCTTCTGCAAATCGCCATAAGCAATAACGGCGCCCAATAAAACGGGCACAATCGTTGCGGTAAAAAAGGGCGCGCGAACGGCGCGAATCCAGAGTAAAAATCGTTTTCCGATTGTTTGTAAGGCGTCTTTCACAACAGAAACCCGATTTTCAGGGAATTCCCTGTATTCAAATTTTTCGTCGGAATAAAAATCCACATATTTGATTAAAACAGGTTTAATCCGGTAATATCCCACAACTTTGTTTTTAATCAAAAACGGATCTTCCATAAATTCCTGAAAGGCGGTAGTGGCTTTAAGGATCAGTTCTTTCGCTCTTTGTATTTCCCGAGGATCGGTGATCCGGCAGCACCTGCCTTCGATCTGCAAACCGCGAATGCCTTCCTGATTGCGCGGCGAGATTACGGCTTGCACATAAGGATTCATACGAATTTGCTCCGCCTTTCGGGTGGGATTAAACGTAAAGAACAACAAATCATTGCCGTCTCTGGCAAAGAACACGGAAGCGGCGGAACTGTTGCCGTCCACCGATGTCGCCAGCGTCATCCTGTCAGCTTCGTTCAAAACGGACGAAATCCGTTCGTCGATTGATTGCTCATCATTTCGTTTCATCATTTCTCCCTTCGTTTTTAAGGAAGGTAAACACTGTAAACGCCTTTAATCCTTAATTTTATTTCATTTTAAACAAATTAACCGAACATGAAACCTTTTTTAATTGAACATTGTATTTAATAATGTTTTTGGCTAATTTCTGCAAAAATATAAAAAGAGGAGAAGCAATGAACAAA
The DNA here is from genome assembly GCA_024278715.1 of Calditrichota bacterium. GTDB lineage: Bacteria > Calditrichota > Calditrichia > Calditrichales > Calditrichaceae > Caldithrix. Next base: position 13,779 of record JAJRSN010000457.1, on the reverse strand, counting down.
CTAATTAGCGCCATCCTGATAACCATCCTTCTTTATGGCTGCGCGGCTTACAAAGAGCTTAAGCCCAAGCCCGAGATCAACCCGGTAGAAAACGGTTTTATTCAAATCAAAAAAGAAGATAAATATTTTAAGCTTAAAAAGGATAAAAAATATTACATGGTCTTCCCCCCGGCTATGCAAAGTAATTTTTATCTTGTGCTCGACCTGGAAAATAAAGATTTAATCAAAAGCTATTTAACCGAAACCTTTGATCAGGGAAAAGGTCGCATTATCGAAATTCCCGATCAGAGTCCGGAGCCCGATCATCTGTCCGTCTTTCCGATTTCCGATGATGTTCCGCAATATTTTTGGGTCATTGATCTTGTAAAGCAGGATGTGGTTCTCAAAATGGAATATCGTTATGTTTCCAGATGGAGGTTTTCATTCGAGCGCAAGTACGATTCGTTCAAGCAGACATTAACCGAAAATTCGGTTGACCGAAGTCCTTACGAATCTCTTGGCACAACGGTTCTTCCGGAAGATTTGGATCTGGAGAAAGAGATCCGGCAAATTAAGGAAAAGAACAACCGGTTAGCGGGCATGAAATCGGAACTGGGGAAAATCGAAGAAATCTTTCCCGTAAATATCAGAAATACCACCGATGAGGCGTATCAGAACTACCTGCAGCTTAAATCGGACCTTGAAGACGAACTGGCGTTCCAGAAAAAATACTTACAGGTTTTGGATTTGCTCAAAAAAGAACGGCAAAGCCGCGGCGATATGGAACAATTTTTTACCGCAATCCCCGATTTTTTAGCCTTTTTTAACGCCAAAGATCAATTCCCCACAAATGTTGTCCTGAGCATTCGCGATGTTCTAAAAATCCGTTTGAAAAAAGTCGCGCCTTATTACGAAAATAAATTCTCGCAAAAGAATGACGCCAATCGAATCGAATCGTTCATCCCTCAGTTAGAAGAGCTTTATCCTGCCGCAGGTTTGTCAATCAGTGAAGATTTTAAACGATTGGGAGCTTTTGTTCATGCTTACAACAAAACCGTGGATGAGATATGGGCGGCTAAAAAACGCCTGCAAGACATTACCGATAAAGTAAACAAACGAAACCGGATGCCGGCAAACACTTTTTTCTCCGAAATTGTCACTCAACTTTCCAAATTGCAGTACACCATGCCCAAGGTCGAACGCCCGGCGTTAAAGCCTTACAAATCATATCGCTGCGTTCAACTTCTTTCGAGCGAAATCGGTCGTCTTAAGGCTAAAATAAACGCGCTGCTGAAAAAATACCGCAGAGCCGATACGTTGATTCCCAAAATCAATATGCTTAAAGATCAAAACAACATTCGCGGAATTCTCAGCCTTTTAAAGAAGAATAAAGAACTTGACTTTTTATACCCCATGTACCAAAGTCTTGATCAAAAATCTTTGAAAACTCAAGCGCAAAAGGTGCGTCAGGCGTTAAAAACCGGAAACTGGGCTGCCGCCGAGCAGGCGTTAAAGACGCTTTACAACGACAGGAACTTCATCAATTACGGCAGCATTAAACCGCAAAAAGACAAATTAGTCGGCGCTCTGCAAGATTCGTTAATTTCGAATATCGTTAATCAATCCGAACAGCAGGCGAAAAAATTTATTAACGAGAATTTAAACACGCTCGAAAACGTTGAAGAATTGTATCGGAATCCGGCTTTCTTACCGGTTTACGAACCGACATTCTTTGCCGGAAATCAGGCGAAACAACGCATTAAATCTTTGTACGCTGAACTCGAGCAATTGAAAACCTTAACCTTCCCGCAAAAAGCCATTAAATTGTTGTACGGACAATTGATCTCCAATCCCGATGACCGGGGCGTATTAAAAGCGCGCGCTATCGTTGCTCACGGCAAACACTACAGAGGAAACGACTCGACGATCAAAAATCGCGTTGCGGAATGCGATCCCAATATTCCCAAATTATTGACCCGACCCAAAGAGTATCGCCGCATTTTCGCGCTGCCGGTTTCTACAAATCCCGACGGAGAAAACGAGTACCTGTTCAAAGTGAATTTAAAAATTCCCTCCCCCGCCCAATATCCGGTTTACGATGTGTACATCCGTTTGCCCAAAGAGATAGCTCAGCAAGCGGGAGCGAAACAATGGTACAAAAATATTAATTTTAACGGAGAAACCATTAAAAACGAAGGACGTTACACGATTACGGCTCCGGGACCAGAAAACAATTACGAATGCCAGGTGGGACCCTTGCAAATCGTAAAGACCAGTAATAATATTATGGAAGTAAGATTCAACAAATCGGCGTTTAAAGTGTACCAGATCAGCGTGATGGCTCAAAAACCCATCATAAAAAAACACTGACGCAATATGTCCGGAAATCCCGTTACTTTAAGCGGAGAAATCGGGATACTAAAAATCGTTAACATTAAAAACGGAGATAAACAATGAAGATGACTTCCCAAAAAGGTTTCGTTGATAAAAAATACCTCTTTATCGGTGCCGGCGTGGTCATTGCTATTGCCGCAGTACTGTATTTTTTATTCGCGACAAATTTGAAAGATCAGATTGTAATTCCATACATTTCGCATCAAAAGCCGATAATGGATCCGCATATTCCGAGCCATATCCCCATTGCCGATAAGCTGGACGAAGTGCTTTACGACGGATTGTTCAATATTTCCGCAAATCCCAGCGGAATCACTTACGAGGATGGTCTGGGAGAACTGGTCGGAATTGACGCCAACAATGTTGTAACCATCCGCCTTAAACCAAACATCAAGTGGCATCAAAGTTTTAAAATACTTTTAAATAAAGATGATATCGTAATCACTCCCACTGAGGCGGTTTATTTTATCGCCAACGATTTAAGATTTACATTAAAACGAATTCAGCGGCTGGGAAGTCTTTCTCCCGATTACGTTCTTGTAGGTCAGGCGGTCGATAATTTCGATTTTATCGGACCGGACGATAACAATGAAATTCGTTTTAAATTTAAAGGCGACCGCATCTGGACGGAGAATGATATTAAAGAAGTTTTATCGTTCAAAATTTTACCGCACACCGCAACATACAATCAGCTTAACTACACCCAGGGTACGGGACCCTATATGTACGCCGGAGAGCATAAAGACGTAATCTACTTTCCAAAAAATCCTGCCGGACCCGCTAACATCAGCAGATTGGTTCTTCAACCCTTTATCGATAACAGCACATTTACGACCGAACTGAGCCGCGGCAAGATCAATTGTCTTCTAAGCACGCCGTTCGGCGCCCTGTCCCCTATTTTACGCTACAGTACGGAATTTTTTGCCAAGTCCAACATCAGCAACACGTTTTTTGCCGTCTTTTTTAATACGGAGCGCTTAAACCGAAGTCAGCGTAAGGCGCTGCGTTCTTTGATCAATAATAAAAAAATTATCGAACGCTTTTACAAGGTTGGCAGCAAGCAACAACGGCACATTACCGATTACAAGGGCAATTACGACAATTATGACGATTATTTGAATTACAGCGTCTTTCCCTCGTCTTCATATTATGTGGAAGAAAATATTGTAACGCCTTTAAAAGAAAATCCCCAACCCGATCTTTCGGTTCTTCCGGACACGGTAAAAATCGTTACCTGTTTGAACTACGGATTTCGGGAAGAATTAGCCGAACTTGTGCAAATTCTAAACGATCCCGAAATATCACACAAAAAAATTAAGGCGCTTGCGGTTTCTAATAAAGAAATAAAGTCGGGGAATTATGACGCGGTTATCGTGCCGATTTCCAATTACCGCAGCAATTTTATGTTCGATCTTTATAATATTTTTCTGCGAATTCCGGATTTTTCCGTGCAAAAGATCAACCTGATTACCGATTCGGACGGACGCGGGAACAGGGCAATTAACGTTAACTCGTTTCAAGCCGACAAAAATTTCTTCAGACTGGACGCCACCAAACCTTCGCCCGAACGCGACGACATTATTAAATTATTGAATTACGTTTACACGTTTATGTCCACACGGGAAATCGGAGACAAGCAGGCTTACGCCCGTTTTATCGACGAACTTGATCAGCAGATGGCGCTTGGCGACTGGTTGTTTTCATTGCCGTCGCTTGCCTATTTCAGCACCCAATTCGATCCCAATACAATTGATCTTTACGGAGTCGCCTCACAGCTTTCGACAATCGAAAAATGGCGGGAAAAGAAGAAATAATCCGAAAAAGAAAGCCCCGACAACAGCCGGGGCTTTTTTATTTGTTCATTTATTAACCTGAAACGTGCGATCGCCTTTTTCAAAGAAATTCACAATCTGTTTTGCGGCTGCAATACCGGCGTTGATATTTGCTTCCGCTGTTTGCGCCCCCATCTTTTTGGGCGTAAAGAAAAATCTGCCGGCATACTTTTCCGCGATCTCCGCGGCACAATCCGGAGCGATATCCGAGATGTACTTAAAATCGGGACGTTCGGCGAACATCTTCAGCAAGCCCTCTTCATCGATAATTTCTTTACGCGCGGTATTGACCAAAACGGCGTTCTGCGGCATGCGCGACATCAATTCGTAATTAATCGATTTAATTGTTTTTTCGTTAGCCGGAATGTGCAAAGATACGTACTGACAGGTTGCGTACAACTCTTCAACCGAAGGCACGGCTTCCACACCGTCTTCTTCTATTATTTCTTTGGGAATAAACGGGTCGAAGGCATACAACGACATTCCGAAACCTTTTGCAATTTCCGCCACGCGTTTGCCCACATGACCGTACGCATGAAGACCGAGCGTTTTGCCTTTTAATTCTGTTCCTGGCTTACCGTTGAATTGATTCCTCGCGAGATAAACCATCATTCCCAGGGCTAACTCCGCAACGGCGTTTGAATTTTGACCGGGGGTATTCATCACAACAATACCCTTTTCAGTCGCCGCTTTCAAATCGATATTATCGTAACCCGCGCCGGCGCGAACAACTATTTTCAATTTGGGGGCGGCGTTGATAATTTCGGATGTAATTTTATCACTGCGCACAATTAAAGCATTGACATCCGCCACTGCTCTTTTTAACTCTTCGGCATTTTCATATTTTTCTAATAAAGCAAACTGATATCCAGCCTCTTCAACGATTTTTTTAATCTGTTCAACCGCCACCCGGGCAAAAGGTTTTACGGTTGCTACAAGTACTTTTGGCATGTTCTTTTCACTCCTGTTTAATACGACTTGAACAGCAATTATGAAATGAAAATTATCACTTATTTTTTAAAAAAACAAAAAGAAATTAAGCCGATCAAAATAATCTTTGCAAAAGATGTGAATTTAAAATCCCGGACCGCAGATTAACCAGATTACACAGATCGCGTTGATTAAGTTGAGCTTTTTTGATTCTCAGAGCTTAAAATAAGAGAACTTGTTTTCATCTTAATTCTCTAGTTCGCTCTAAGATCCTTGTTCTTTCATTTCGGTTCCGCCAATGCGGGAGAGAAATCTTTTAACACTGACAAAAACAAAAGATTTCTCTTCGCTACGCTCATCAAAATGACAGTTTTAGAATTTTTTAGAACGGACACATTCTAATTTTAAATTCAATTTACTCTCTGTGCGCTTTGTGACTTCTTTGTGTGTATTGTGGTTATTCTTTACCGCAGATTAAGTTAAGGTTTGTTTTAGTACTCAATGTTCTCTTTTCAACTGCCTTATTCTTCGCGGTTTTAGTTGCTTTAGTGGTCTATTTTTTTAACGCAGAGAGCGAAAGGAGGAAGAGGACCTGGCAGATGCCTTTTTTGGACTCACATTCATCTTGTGTGATCTTTGTCTGTAAACACCGCCGCTTTTTACTTCAACTTTTGCGTACTTCTTTTTGTAGGTTTTGTGGTTCATCTTCAACCAATATAAGCCGACAAATAACAAACTAAAAACGCCGCTTATCCCCGCCACGAGGGAAAATAAATCAAGAGGATTCATCTAACTCCTTCATCCTGGCAATATGACCCGACAAAATGGCTGTAAAAAACATCCCGATAATTCCGCAAACAAGTAAAATTGATTGTAACGTGCTGCTGCCATTAATAAAATTGGAAGAAAAGAGCGCACCAAAAATGACGACAGAAAATGTTCGCGCCAAAATTGCCAATTCTTTAAAAAACCCGCTGTTCATGTCTGCAAATATAAAATAAATTTATCCGTTCTTCAAATTCATTTGACTTTATATCACTTTCTGATATTCGGCAAGGCAGATAAAATTTTTAGAGAAAAAGGAATTGGAAAAGGGTGTAAGGGTATATGGGTTAAGAGTTAAGCGACTTCTCCGGTAATCGTTATGCGTAATGCGTAATGCGTAATGAGTTATCGACATTTAATCCATTGTCGTTAAATTGGTTATTCGTTAAGCGTTAAGCGGCTTCTCCATTTACGTATCACTGCTTTCTGACAATCCTTTTTTATTTTTTATTTTTTATTTTGTATTTTGTATTACTCATCACGGCTTTCTGCTCTCTGCTTTCTCATTCTTCATTTTTCATTTTTCTTACCTGCCACTTGTCACTTTGTCACTCCTCCGGAAGCTGCGGATTAACTACCATTTTCTTAGCCCGTTTAATTACCACGCTTCCGGGTTTTGTCCGCTTCGGCTTTTGCACATCGCGAACCAGACAGTAATGCACAGCCGCTTTACCGGCATTGCGCATCTTGGAAAAATAGACCGCCAATTGTGCCGCCTGCTTAATGCTCTCTTTGTCCACGGGAGTCTCCAGCTCGCCGCAACGCAACACCACATGACTCCCCGGAAAACCATGCACATGAAACCACAAATCCCGCGGATGACTTTCCTTGAACGTTAAGCGATCGTTGCTGCTGTCATCCATGCCAACCAGAATCTCAATTCCGCTGCTGCTCAAAAATTTCTTAACTTCCAACCGTCCGGTTCTCCAAATTGACGTTAAAACGAGCGCGCATAAAATCTTTGATCCGTATTTCGGTGTCTCTGTAAAACTTTTTAACTTCTTTTGTCCGAATACCGTGCTTCTCAAATAATCGAATCATCTTTTGGGCTTGCTGAATAATTTGCCCTTCAAATGGGAGTATCTGCTGCAAAATTCCGCTGCCGTCCCGATTTAAGACCGCGGCTAAATTCAGATAATTTGGACCCGATCCCCGTTTAATCGGGAAACACTTTTCTTTTAATTTAAGCGAAGCCCGGCAAAGCGGGGCGGTACGGCTGGCATCGACGTTTAATATCGCGGGAAGGGAATTACCCGCCGAAACCCAAAGCGGAAAAGCAACCGAAGTGAGCGGAAATCCCAAAATCGTCCACAATACCGTCTGATCGGGATTCTGCCCGGGTTTCACTCCCTGAACAAGAACCACCGAAACCGTGCTGCGTCTCGGAATAAAATCGCGGAAGGTCACAAAGCGGAATTCCTCGCCGGAAAGCGGAGGATTTTGCGTTAGGTCCCGCCCGGTGAGCGCATGTTTTAAACAACGGCTGACCTTTTGCAAAATGAACCGCGCGTCAAGTTGATTTGCGGCGGCGGCTTTTCTGAACAACTCTTCAGCCGCCTGATAGCGAATATATCCGTAGCCTTCGTCCGGTCGCCCGGTAAAAGAAAAGTTGGTATGAATCAAATAGCCAAACGGCGCAATTTTCGGATCGTTTGCATCCAATTTTTTGTAACCGAAATTATCGGTTTCGTAATACGCCGCGCCTCCTTCGGCATCGATCACTCCGAAATTGGATTCCACGCCAAGTGGTCTGGGCAGGGTGTCTAAAAGACGTTCAAAATCCGAAAGAGTCCGGCAGTTCCGCAAAGCCAGTTTCATCAGTTCGCCTTCACGATCTTTAATTTTAGTAGAGTCGGCGGCTGGCTTAAGGTTGTATGAAGCCGAATTCATAATGGCAAATCCTGCGCTGTTGCTCCCAGCCCAAATTTCCTTTCCTTCGCTATCCTTTGCATTCACAAGACCGATGTAAGAAAATTTGCCGTCCGTAAAATATCTCAGCGCATTTTGTTTTTGATCAGAATCTCTGTGTTTCCACAGCAACGGACGCCAGTCCGGTGTCGCCTTTCCCGAAATAATCGCCGTTGTGCAGGCTTCGGAAAAGGTATTTAAGAAGAACACGATTAAAATCGATAAGAAAAACCACACTTTGCTCATCAAAACAACCTCCGGTTATTTAAAAGAAAGACACAAACCGGCGTTCCTTTTGCCGGAACGACCCAAATCTAATACCCTGTGAATTTTTAAAACGAAGTAATCGCTTAAATAAATTGATTTAGCGGATCAGAATCATTTTACCCTGAGCCGAAATCGATTTATCGTTACCCTCGGCTTTTAAGCGGAAGAAGTAGGCGCCGCTCGGCACCTTTTGTCCGCGCCGGTCAACGCCTCTCCATTTCAGCAAGTGTTCGCCGGACGGCAGATAACCGGCGGATTGTTCATACACTTCACTGCCCCGAATATTGTAAATCTTTAGCGTTATTTTCATTCTTTCACCCAACGAAAACCGGATTACGGCTGTTGAGTTAAACGGATTGGGATAAGCGGAAATAAGCCTGAATTTCTCAGGAGTCGATTTCGGGCTCAGGGGGACGGCGGTCGGCGTGTTTAAAAACTTTAAACTTTCAGTCAGCAGGAGGTCTCGATCGGAAGCGGCGTAAACTGTTTCCAGCGGAAATGTAAGATAGACAAGCCGTGCTTTTTTTGCAGATTCTCCGAAACTTCCGTAATAATAAATTGCGCAGCCGCCGTCGGATACGGAGACATTTTTAAACTTCAGACCAAGTACCGCGCCTTCTGCCGGAAGTATGGCGTCAGGCCAGTTCACATCGTAGGTTCCGTGCGTGCCGTTATCAAAATAAAAATCCGGTACCCCTTCGAACATCGTTCCTTTCACCGCTTCAACCTCATAATACAAGCCTTTTTTACCGAGGGGAGCGTCATTCACATATTGCGCTTTAAGATAATTCTCAAAAAAACTTTTGTCATCCGGCGAGCCTCTTTCCACCAAATCGTAGCCGATTTCCGAACCCGAAACCAGTAGCCTTCCGCCGTTTTCAAGATATTGCCGGACAAGCGTTTTTTCATCTTCATTAAAGGTAAAATCAGCCTGACCTTCGTCTCCGCACATCCAATCCAAAAGTAAAAACGAATCGGGAGCGCAAAATCCCTGAATCAACGCCTCATTGGTCGCGGACGCTATCGAAAATCCGTTTTGCACAAACGATTGGGCGTGGAACTTAAGAAAATCAAAGCTGTTATTTCCCTGATCGTTGCGTTCGAACCCGTCCACCAGAAGGGCAGGCTTTTCGGGAGACGTCGTTACGGGCAGAACGCTCGAAAAATCGCTGAGTCCCCGTGAGTTGTAACTTCGGATTTTTAAATAATACAGCTCATTGGGCTGTAAATCTTTAAGCGTTATTTCGGTATCCTGCACGTCCGCAGCTTTTGAAAAAGTTTTTGCGTCCGCGCTTAAAAAGATTTCGTATCCGTTGACGCCAAAGACAGGCTCAAACTTTACAGACACGTCATCGTTATTTCCGCCGGATCGGACAAAAATACTTTTGGGAGTAATCGGAGGAGGCTCGCTTTCCGGTAAATAGCGTTCCCTGAGTAAATTCCACAATTCGGGGCGCACGCCGTCGTAACCCAAAGCCCACATTCCCACGCCGCGCAATTTTTTATCTTCGGCAAGATTGTATTTTAGTCCCAAACTTTGAGCGTCGTCGTACCACACCTGATACCACTTACTGCCCACCTGATACCGGAACCATGGCGTTTGACTGCCGGAATCCCAAATTCTTCCGTAATTGGGGGCTTCTTTTTGCGCCTTCGAAAAACGCGTGCTTTCCAATATGTCCACAACTTCGGCATTTGCCTGACCGCTGACCGTTTTCCAGCGGTGTCCGTAATAGGGAACGCCCAGAACCAATTTTTCGGGATTGGTATTGGTGACCTCGGCGTATTGCACGGTTACGGTATTGGTAATATTGTAACTTCCTCCGGTCAAAGGAGCGTTTGCTCCGGCGTTGTCGCTCCATTTTCCGCTAAAGGCGTATCCCATAATAAAAATGTAATCGCAGGCGGCGGCAAGTCCCGTAAAATCCCAGCCTCCCCAGTTCACGGCGGGTCCGGCGAACGAAATCTCAGCGTTGGGAAAATCCTGCTTTACGCTCTGCGATAAATCCGCCATAAAAACGTTCAAAAGCGAACCGCGGTCAGCCGTGTAAAGAGATTCAAAATCGATATTCACTCCATCGAGTTTATATTGACTCATCAGGCTTTTAACATTTTGGAAAAAGTTACTTTTCGAATCGGCGTCGGTCATTATTGTACGAATGGCGTCCCTGTCAAAATTAACCGCCGTAAGAATTACCTTAACTCCGTTAGCGTGAGCCGTATTAATAACATCCGTCCAGGGCCAGTAAGAAGGCGTACCGCCATTCCCGCCGGCATCGACCGAAAAATCAAACGCCGCGATATGGGTCAATAAATCGTATTGAAGATAATCACGCGAAGAAATGTACTGCCAGTCCGGCAGATACCCGAAAACAACCTTTGAAGGTTGCGTTACCGCCGGTCTTTTGGGAAGCGAAAGAATATCCTTTCCGCTCGGATCAAAAAGAGACGGTTGCTTCGGAATATTCCGATGCGCCTCATATTCAATTTGATGTATGGATTTCACGATGATTTCATCGTTCGATTGATTCTGCCCTGCCGCGAAATGAACCCAGATCATAAACATGAACAAGAAACTTAAGGTTCCTTTTAACATAAACTTCTCTCCGGATAAATTAAAAACGATTCTTCCTGAATCTTGAATTTAGAAACAGAATTTTATTAATTGATCTTGAAATAAAATAGAGAAACATTAATTAAAATTCAATGAAATCTTTGTCAGTTAACCGAACAAACTTAAAATGAATAACGACAAAGATTAGTTTCTCCGCTTTCCTCTTTCAAATAATCGACGGAATTAATTTCAATAATGACAATATTCGACCAAAAATTTACATTAATAAAAAAAATGACGATTATGATATTCGTTTAAAATAAAAATTGCGCGAAGCGCGAGCAGGACTTATATTTGGCGCTAATTTGGTAAAAGATTTTTTAATAAACGTCTAAAAAATAGAAGAGGGAAAGATGAAGAAACGCGTTTTAGTTCTCACAGGAGGCGGTGATTGTCCCGGATTAAATGCGGTAATTCGCGCCATAGTAAAACGTGCCTCTCAAGAATACAACTGGGAGATTCTTGGTAGTTATCAGGCTTTTAACGGGGTTTTACGGGAGCCGATGGAATTAATAGTATTGGACGAGAAGAAGGTTTCCGGAATTCATGTTAAGGGCGGGACTATCATCGGAACAACCAACAAGGGCGGTCCTTTTTCTTGGCCCGTCAAAGATAAAGACGGAAACTGGACGACCGTTGATCGTTCCGACGAACTGATTCGAAAATTACAATATCAAAATATCGAAGCGGTTATCAATATCGGCGGCGACGGATCCCAACGTATTTCACAGGCTTTGTATGAAAAGGGTTTGAACATCATCGGCGTGCCCAAAACCATTGACAATGACCTAAGCGGAACGGATTTTACTTTTGGATTTCAGACAGCGGTAGAGATTTCAACCGATGCCGTGGACAAACTGGTAACCACAGCAGAAAGCCACAATCGTATTTTTATTTTAGAGGTAATGGGGCGCGGCGCGGGTTGGATTGCGCTGAACGCAGCGGTTGCCGGCGGCGCGGAAATTTGCCTGATTCCCGAAATTCCCTACGACATAAACCGGGTCATGGACAAGATTCACACCCGCATTGTGGGCGGACGCGGTTTTGTTATTATCGTCATTGCCGAAGGCGCCAAACCCATCGGCGGCGAAGTCATCGGCGAAAAGAGCAAGGAAATCGGATATCTGAATCTGCATCTGGGCGGAGCCGGTTTGCGGTTAAAAGAAGAATTAAAACACGCCGGATGCGAAGAAGACATACGCGTTACCATTCTCGGACATTTGCAGCGCGGCGGCACGCCCGTGGCTTACGATAGAATATTGGCGTCACAATTTGGCGTAAAGGCGTTTGAAATGGTTCTCTCCGCAGAATACGGAAAAATGGTTTCGTATAAACATCCCAAAATTGTTTCCATTCCCATCAAAGAGGCTATTGCAGCTTACAACACAATAAAACAGGACGATCAATTATTGCGCACGGCTCGCGGGCTGGGAATTAGTTTTGGCGACTGATCCGACTTTTACTTTTTCGATTTAAACCTCGCGGATTTTAAAAATCTGTGAGGTTTTTTTAATGCCGCCCTCTCCGAAAAATAAAAACCCTTCAAAAATAATTGCTTTTTATTGTCTTTCTAAAAACATTCCTTTAAATCTACTCAGAGAAAGGATTCGAACAATGAGCGCAAACATTCTTCAAAGATTAAAAGCGGGCGAAGTTTTACTAAGCGACGGCGCCATGGGCACAGAATTGCAAAAACGCGGTTTGCAACAGGGCGAATGTCCCGAAGCGATAAATATCGAACGTCCGGAAATCGTGCTCTCGATTTATCGGGATTACTACAACGCCGGTTCTGACATCGTGGAGACCAACACTTTCGGAGGAAACAGAGCGAGACTGAGCAAATACGACCTTCAGGATAAAACCTATCTGTTTAACAAGAAAGGAGCGGAATTGGCAAAATCGGTTTGTCCGCAGGGCAAATACGTAGCCGGTTCCATGGGACCCACCGGAGAGATGCTCGAGCCTTTCGGAACCCTGCCGATTCAAACAGCCAAAGATTATTTTAAAGAACAAGCCGAAGCGCTTGCCGAAGGCGGAGCCGACGTCCTTTTTATCGAAACCATGATCACCCTCGAAGAGATCGGGGCTGCGATCGAAGCGGCAAAAAAAGCAACCGATTTACCGGTGGCGGCAAGCTTTACCTTCGACTTGACCGACACGGGAATTCATACCGCCTGGGGAGTGGACGTTCCGACAGCGGTTCAACAATTAACCGATTTCGGAGCAGATATCATCGGCACAAATTGCGGAAACGGAATTGACGTGATTATGGAAACCGTGAAAATCATGCGACCTTTAACAACTCTGCCCATCCTCGCTCAGCCCAACGCCGGAATGCCCGAAATTCAGAATAATTTGATCGTCTATCTGGAAACCCCGGAATCGATCAAAGATAAAATAGCCGCTCTGCTCGAATTGGGCGTGAATATTCTCGGCGGATGCTGCGGAACGAATCCCGATCATATTCAAATGATGCGCAGGTTAATCGACGAACGCAGAAATCGTTAAAAACCATTCGGCTAAAACGAACGACTTTTTTTCGGGCACAACGAACTATTGAATTTTTCCGGATGCGATTTCCGCGGATTTTGCTAGGCTGTTATTAAATTATTTTTAATAACCGTTGGCATTTTAAACGGATTTTTCTTAAATTCAAATCAAAAGATGCGTCCGAGAAAAGCAAAGACATTCGGTCTTTTAATTCCATATCGGCGTTCTTCTGACGCCGGTAATTCGGAGGCGGCAAAAAATTTTGGCTTTTGTCTCAGGTTAATAAAAACATTTTAATTATTAATCAAAGGATTTATTACGATGAACGAATTATTAAATCAACTTAGCGTTTGCATCGAACGAGGGAAAGCGGACAGCAAGTCTCCCTATCCTCCCGATTTAAAGGATCAGCCCGGCGCCGCGGAGTTGACCCAACAATTACTAAATAACGGCGTTTCGCCAAACGAAATTTTGCAGGGCGCCTTAATCCCGGGAATGCGTCGCGTCGGAGATAAATTCAGTAAAGGGCAGGCTTTTATT
>JAJRSN010000456.1 GCA_024278715.1 Calditrichota bacterium | reverse complement strand
CGTTTTAACAACACGTGAATTAACGCGGCTGATTCGCATGTACGGGATTGAATTTGATTCACTGGTTCCCCAACAGGCGGATATCCCGTTCGGTAAAAGAAGCACGGCGGGTAAGTTATTTGGCGGAACAGGCGGAGTGACGGAAGCAGCCCTGCGCACCGCCTGTTATTTGATTACCGGTGAAGAATCCCCTAAGTTGGTATTCGAAGACGTGCGCGGATTGGACGGAATTCGGGAAGCAAAAGTAAAAATCGGCGGTCTGGAATTAGGCGTTGCTGTGGCGAACGGCATTAAAAACGCGCGCCGGTTATTGGATGAAATTAAAGCCGGACGCAACGATTTGCACTTTATCGAAGTAATGACCTGTCCTGGCGGTTGCATCGGCGGCGGAGGACAACCGTTTGCCACGGATCGGGAAAAAATTATGACCCGCCTGCAGGCGCTTTACAAAATAGATCAAACGGAAACAATCCGCACGTCTCACGATAATCGCGCCGTGCAGGAGCTTTACGAAAAATTTTTGGAGCGTCCGTTAAGCCGTAAAAGTCATGAGTTGCTGCATACCCGGTACGCTGAGCAGAAAGTGTTAATTTAAATCGGCAAAGGCGATGAGCGATACCTTCAAATTAATTTACACGGTAAAAGAAAGCTGTCGGGTTTGTTACACCTGTGTTCGCGACTGTCCGGCTAAAGCCATTCGCATTAGCGGAGGTCAGGCTGAGGTCATTAACGAGCGCTGCATCGGCTGCGGCAACTGCGTGCGGGTTTGCAGCCAAAACGCCAAGCGGGTTTACAATTCGGTTTTGGAAGCGGAAGCCCTGTTGGATGCCAATCAAAAAGTTGCCGCCATTCTGGCTCCCAGTTTTCCGGCTGAGTTTCTTGATTTTAAACCCGAAACGGTCGTAGGCATGGTTCGCGCCCTGGGATTTGAATACGTAAACGAAGTAGCGTTCGGCGCGGATCTGGTCGCCCGTCAATACCGCAAACTTATCCGGGAAAATCCGGACAAACAATACATTGCGACAACCTGTCCGGCTTTGGTTACTTATGTGGAAAAATACCATCCGGCGCTGGTCAAATATCTGGCGCCGATCGTTTCGCCCATGGTCGCCACTGCCAAAGCTCTGCGCAAAAAGGTCGGTTTGGATGTGAAGATCGTTTTTATCGGTCCCTGCTTCGCTAAAAAATCGGAAGCGCGCCGCGATCAAACACGGGGATTGATCGACAGCGTACTGACATTTGCCGAATTAAGAATGCTGTTTGAAAAAAGAAACCTTCTGCCCGAAACGGTTGAACAAGCGGATTTCGATCCCCCTTACCCGGAAATGGGAATGGTTTTTCCCGTGACGCGCGGTCTGGTGCAAACCTCGGGACTGAATGACGATATTGTTGACGGTGAAGTTATTGCTACCGACGGTAAAATGAATTTTGTACACGCCATTAAAGAATTCGAAAAAGGCGATATGCGAACGCGCTTATTGGAGGTTTTATGCTGCACGGGTTGTATTATGGGACCGGGATTTAGTCAGGATCAACCCTATTTTTCCAGGCGTACGGCTGTCAGCGAATACGCCAAAGCTAGGCTCGATTTAAACCGGAAGCGAATAAACGCGGAAGAATGGCGTGATTATCTTGACACGGATTTATCGATAAACTTCGAAGCGGACGATTTGCGCGTTCCGCTTCCCACAAAAGAAGAAATTAATGAAGTGCTGCGCCGCATGGGCAAAGAAAAACCGGAAGACGAACTGGATTGCGGCGCCTGCGGCTACGAAACCTGCCGCGAGCATGCCATTGCCATTTTAAAGGGTCTGGCTGAAAGCGAAATGTGTTTGCCGTACACCATCGAGCGCTTGAAAAAATCCTTGCAGGAATTGAATCTCTCGCACGAACAATTGGCTTCCACAAGGGAGGCGTTGATCAATGCCGAAAAAATGGCGAGCATGGGGCAGCTTTCCGCCGGCATCGCCCACGAGATCAATAATCCTTTGGGCGTAATTCTGCTTTATTCAAAAATGCTGCTGGAAGATTCCGATCCGCAGAGCGAAGAATACGAAGATCTGAAAATGATCGCCGAACAAGCCGAACGCTGCAAAACCATTGTGTCCGGATTGTTGAATTTTGCGCGCAAAAACAAAGTTACGCTAAAGCTAACCAATGTGCGCGAATTGATCGACCGGTGTCTGAAAGCCGTTATTAAACCGCAAAATATTGAGATCCGGATTGAACATCATTTAACCGATCAAATTGTGGATTTGGATGAAGACCAGATTATTCAGGTATTAACCAACTTGATAGTGAACGCCATCGAAGCCATGCCCGAGGGGGGCGTAATTCGTCTGATTACTGAAGACAAAGGCTCCGAATGGCAAATTATAGTCGAGGATAACGGATGCGGCATTCCGGAGCACATTTTACCGAAGATTTTTGAGCCTTTGTTTACAACCAAAAAAGTGGGTAAAGGAACGGGCTTGGGATTGGCGGTCGCTTACGGGATCATTAAAATGCATCACGGAAAAATCGATGTAAAATCCAACATAGATCCCGAAAAAGGAGCGACCGGAACGCGTTTTACGATTACTTTACCCAAAAAGGGAACGTGGCAGACGCTTTTAAACAATAAAAACTGATTTCCGGGAGAACTGCGTTAAAAATTCACTTTTGCGCGATAATGAATTTATTCGAACCGATAATCCCGCTTCAATATCTGTGCAAGCGGGAAGAAACGAGGGAAGTTCCGAAAACAAAAAAATTATTCGCTTCATGGAGTCCTCCTTAACAAATCGGGGAATGTAAATTCCCCGCCCCTCCGGGGGCTCGGAAACAAAAGCGGAAAGGAATAAAATGATGGCAGCTAACAAAAAAATTTTAATAGCCGACGACGATATCGATCTGCTTGGACAACTTAAAATGCAATTGCAGGGTTGGGGTTTTGAGGTCATTGAAGCAGAATCTCAGGCTGAAGCCGAAAGAAAACTGGAACGGCTTAAACCCGATTTAGCCATTTACGATTTAATGATGGAAAACCGGGACAGCGGATTCGTTTTGAGTTACAAAACAAAAAAGAAATATCCCGAAGTTCCT
>JAJRSN010000455.1 GCA_024278715.1 Calditrichota bacterium | reverse complement strand
TTATTAACCTAATTAAAAATCGATAATAGGAGTATTAAAAATTTTTATGGGGAGTTATTATGAGCGGTCAAATCATTACTTTAACCCGACACATTATTGAGGAGCAAAGAAAATATCCTGAAGCAACGGGAAAGTTTACCGATTTAATGAACGACATCGCCTTTGCCGCCAAACTTATTTCGTACCACGTTAACAAGGCAGGACTGATGGAAATTCTCGGCGAAACCGGTAACATTAATGTTCAGGGGGAAGTTGTAAAAAAACTCGATGTGTTTGCCAATGAAACTCTGGTAAAGGCATTGGATCATAACGGGCATACCTGCGTTATGGCTTCCGAAGAAGAAAAGGATGTTATTTCGATCCCGGAAGAATATCCGCTGGGAAAGTACGTTGTGGTTTTCGATCCTCTGGACGGGTCTTCCAACATCGACGCCAATGTGAGCGTGGGAACGATTTTTTCAATTTACAACCGCGTTTCTCCGGACGGGCGCCCCGGACGTCTTGAAGACTGTTTGCAGGCGGGCAAGAGGCAGGTATGCGCCGGGTATGTTATTTACGGATCGAGCACCATGCTGGTTTACACAACCGGTAACGGAGTTCACGGTTTTACGCTTGATCCCAGTTACGGCGAATTTGTCCTTTCGCATCCTAATATCCGCATTCCGAAAAAAGGGAAAATTTACAGCGTCAATGAAAGCTATTTTGAATTCTGGGATGAACCCATTAAACAATATGTGCAATACATTAAACAGGTTGACGGCGATACCAATCGTCCCATGAATTCTCGTTACATCGGGTCGTTAGTTAGCGATTTCCACCGGAATTTACTGTACGGCGGCATCTTCCTTTACCCGCCCAGCGTTAAAGCGCCAAGCGGAAAGCTGCGTTTACTTTACGAAGCCAATCCCCTCGCTTTTATCGTTGAGCAGGCGGGAGGAAAAGCAATTGACGGAAAACGACGCATTATGGACATTGTTCCGGAAAAACTGCATCAAAGAGTGCCGCTTTATATCGGCTCCGAAGACGACGTGAAAATGGTTGAAGAATTTATCGAGGGCAAGCGCAAACTAAACTGACATTGGTTTTAAAAAGAATTTTTGGTTTGGATCTTTAACGATAACATAAGCGGACAGCGCTGCGAAAGACCTTTACTCGGTTTTAAATGACCAAGGGATTAAACCGAAAAAAGCCAAGGAAGGCTCTGTTTATTTCTGCTTAACAATTTCGGCGTAAATCGTTTTTTATCCGATTACCCGTCGATCTGTTCGGGAACTTGAATAAAAACATTAAACGAGGTTCTTTAATCTGACCGCGCCGAACCGGAATAAAAACGGTTTTTTCGTTTCCGGCTTTAATCGGATACACTTGTCTTGCTTAGATTTAATACCTTGCTTATATTTATTTTTTAAGGAAATATGTCTTGACAAAAGAAATGGCAGGTTTCGCGTTGGCATAATAAAAGGAAGGAAGGAATTAATGGCAGAAATAATCCGCATTAGTGAATCACCTAAACATGAAAATCAGGAAGTCACCATTCAGGGATGGTTGTACAATAAACGTTTTAGCGGTAAAGTACGGTTTTTATTGGTCAGAGACGGATCGGCGATTATCCAGTGCGTGGTGGTAAAAAGCGAAGTTTCCGAAGACACATTTGAAAAAACAGACCTGTTGACTCAGGAGAGTTCATTAAAGGTTACGGGCGTTTTGGTTGCCGACAAACGGGCGCCCATCGGCTATGAATTGCACGTTAAAGAAATAGAGATCGTTCAAATTGCGCAGGATTATCCCATAACTCCAAAGGAGCACGGGATAGACTTTTTGATGGATCATCGGCATTTGTGGATTCGTTCCAAACGTCAGCATGCTATTCTTAACGTAAGGCATGAGGTAATAAGGGCAGCCAGAGATTTTTTTAATGATCGGGATTTTGTGTTAATCGATTCGCCTATTTTTACGCCCAACGCCGCGGAGGGAACGACGACGCTTTTTCAGACCGATTATTTCGGCAGCCCGGCATATCTCACACAAAGCGGGCAGTTATACGCGGAAGCAGCCTGCATGTCTTTTGGTCGCGTTTACTGTTTCGGGCCCACGTTCCGTGCCGAAAAGTCCAAGACCCGCCGGCATTTAACCGAATTCTGGATGATTGAACCGGAAGTGGCTTTTTTTGATTTACAGGATGACATGCAATTAGCCGAAGAATTTGTTTCCCATATCGTTCAGACCGTGCTTAAAAAGCGCCGCGCCGAATTAGAAACGCTTGAACGGGATACCTCAAAGCTTGAAAACGTCGTTCCGCCGTTTCCCAAAATTCACTACAACGAAGCCGTGGAAATTCTCAAGAAAAACGGCGTTGATTTTCCTTATGGAGATGATTTTGGCGGAGCCGACGAAACAGTCCTGTCCGCGCAATTTGACAAACCGGTGATTGTTCACCATTATCCGGCTGAAATCAAGGCTTTTTACATGAAGCGCGATCCCGATGAACCTCAGTTTGCCTTAGCCATGGATATGCTTGCTCCCGAGGGCTATGGCGAAATAATCGGTGGTTCCCAACGCGAAGACGATTACGACACCCTGCTAAAAAGAATTCGGGAACATAATTTGGACGAAGAAGCGTTCCGCTGGTATCTGGACTTGAGAAGATACGGATCGGTTCCGCATTCGGGATTCGGTCTTGGTATTGAACGAACCGTTGCCTGGATAACGGGAACCAAACACGTTCGGGAAACCATTCCGTTCCCGCGTTTGATGCAACGAATTTATCCCTGAGCCCATGAAACGCTTAATTGCTGTAATCGGCGGTCGTGAATGCAGCCCCGAAACAGAAGTAAGGGCTTACCAAACAGGGCGCTTGATTGCCCAAAAGGGATTCGGATTGATTTGCGGCGGAATGAGCGGCGTGATGGAAGCCTCCGCCCGCGGATGCAAGGAAGAAGGCGGCGTTACCGTTGGCGTTTTACCGCAGGACAGCGCCGGTTACGCGAATCCCTATATCGATATTGCCATTTCGACCGGAATGGGAATCGCCAGAAATCTGATAATAGTGCGTTCCGCGGACGGAATTATCGCCATCGACGGCGGTTTCGGAACTCTGTCGGAATTGGCTTTTGCGTTACAACTGGGAAAACCCGTGGTGGGTTTAAATACATGGGATGTTTCTGAAAAAATAATTCAGGTAAAAACTCCTGAAGAGGCAATAAACGAATTATTGAAGGTTCTCCCATGAAAAAAGCATTACACATTATCATTAAGGGAAGAGTGCAGGGCGTCGGTTATCGCTGGTTTGTTAGAGAACGCGCGCGGGATCATGGAATCAGCGGTTACGTGCGGAACCTTCCCAACGGGGATGTGGAAGTACTTGCTCAGGGCGAAGAAGAAAAATTAAATCTGTTTATTACCGAATTAAACCGGGGTCCCGCTTTCGCCCATGTTATTGATATGGAAATTGATGAAGTTGCTTTAAACGAAACCCGATACAGATCATTTGAAATCGCATTTTAAAAAAGGAATAATTTATGGATGCACGTATTGAACAAATTAACAAAGCCATTCGTAATGTACCCGATTTTCCCAAGCCCGGAATCATGTTTAAAGACATTACACCGATTTTACAGGACGCGGAATTGTTTGCCACCTCTATTGATCTTTTCGCCGAATCGATGGAAGGGATAAGAGTGGATTTAATCGCCGCTATTGAAGCCCGCGGATTCATTTTTGCGGCGACATTGGCGTACAAATTGGGGCTTGGATTTATTCCTATTCGCAAACCCGGTAAATTGCCCTACAAAACCTACAAAGAAGAATACGATCTGGAATATGGCACGGATGCCCTGGAAATACATCGGGACGCGGTTCAAAAGGGTCAGCGCGTTTTGCTATTAGATGATCTTTTGGCTACCGGCGGAACCGCGCTTGCGGCGGCGAAGTTAATTGAAAAATGCGGCGGAGAAGTGACTGCCGTGCGTTTTTTGATTGAACTGACTTTTTTGAACGGTATTGATAAATTGCAACAATACCCGGTTCATTCTTTAATAAAAATTTAAACGGAAAAAGTGACAAGGTCGTGACGCGTGATGCGTGATGCGTGATGAGTAAGAAAAAGGAAAAAGGACAAAAGAAAAAAGATAAAGCAGAGAGCAGTGATACGTAGATGGAGAAGCCGCTTAACCCTTAACCCTTAACGAAAAGTAACCAGTGACGAGTAACGAGTGAGAAGTAACTTAGGTGTTTAATTTAGATCAAAAAATGAGTGCAAAAAAGCAGTGATAACAATCTGTCGTAATAAGCGGACACGCTTAACCCATAACCATTACACCCTTAACTCTTACATTATTCATAAATCCGAAACATTTTGTTCTTGTTTTAAATATAAATCTATTTTATATTTCACGGCAATCAAACGCCCCTGTAGCTCAGTCGGATAGAGCAGAGGCTTCCTAAGCCTTGTGTCGGGAGTTCGAGTCTCTCCAGGGGCACTACGTTTGAGAGGAGGAGCATCAGGGAACGGATATTAACGACAGGGATGTTTTTCTTTCCGATTTTAACCGCGAATTACTTCCGGCAATCATCTTTAATAAAATCCTCGAAATATCCGTTTAATCGTTTACTTAATCAACAGAATCCTTCTTACTTTAACCTCTTTGCCAGCCTGTAAACGCAAAAGATAAATTCCGCTGGCAAGATTACGGGCGTGTAACCGCAATTGATGTCCTCCGGCGTTCTGATAACCGTTAAAAACAATTCTAATGCGTTGTCCCTGAAGATTGTAAAGCTCAGCCTTTACCGCAGCCGACCTGGGAAGAATGTAGCGAATAATCGTCCGTCCGTTGAAGGGATTGGGATAGTTGGGCAGCAGGGTTAAATTTTTCGGTAATATGCCCGAAGCGTAATCTTCAATTGCGGTCTGGGTTTCAACGTTAAATTCCCAAGCGTAAACGGAGCGTAATCCCAGACTGTTGCCTACTTCAACCCGGACGAAATGGGCGCCGGCGGACAATTCTTGATCCGGCAAATAAGAAACGGATGTCGCA
>JAJRSN010000454.1 GCA_024278715.1 Calditrichota bacterium | reverse complement strand
TTTTCCACCTGAGCCCAGCTTTGATTCACATTTTCTTCCATAGTTATGAAGCTATTGTAATAATTCTTAACGGTTACAAACGTGGAGAGCGCAATAATCAGCAGTAGTCCCACTCCCACTAAAAGTCCAATTAAACAACCTCTTTTCATCGATCCTCCTGTAATATTTCAAACACTACAAACCTAAAACGAGATTTTTTGTTCAGAGTTGCAAAAACCGAAAATTCATATTTGTAAATAAAACAACATATTTAATCATCGAAATTTCAATCTGTAAAACATATCGGAACTTGTATTAACCGATAAATCCTAAAAATAGTTCCGCACCCGTTTTATTTGTAAATCATGGCGGCTAAATACCCCACAACCTGAGAACGATCGTCCGTAACGTCGCCCGAATTACGATACAAAATAACTTTCGCTTTATCTGCGCCTAAATATCGGCACGCCTTCATCATGGCTATAACCGGTCCGCCTCCGCACATTTCGCATAAGCCGCTGCTTAAATCATCGTAAAGATTTTCTTCCTTAAAATTATTGATATGAGAGATCACAACAGAATCCATCCGCACCGCTTCTTCATAGGAATGATAATGAGAAAGATCTGAACTTGCTACAATTAAGGTTTTTTGATCTTTTAAAACCTTGCCTAAAGATTCCGCCAGGGCAAGGATATTATTCATGTCCTGATTGCCCATTACAATGGGAATAAGTTTGAACTCATCCAGAACGTGCTGTAAAAATGGCAATTGTACTTCCAGGGCATGTTCCTGACCATCGTGCCCGATAGACGAATAGATCAATTGCGGATCCGCATCTGCCAATAGTTGACACAATTCCTTATCGACCGGAATTATTCCCAACGGCGTTGCGTAATAGTCGCCGTTATAAACGGAAACTTTCTCGAAATATACATGATGGCTGGGAGAAATAACCACAACCACATCGTATTCATAATCCAGAACCTGACGGTAGGCTCGGGCAGCCACTCCGCCGGAATACATGTAACCCGCATGGGGAGAGACAAGTCCGTAAATATGTTGAACGTTTTTTTCCTGCATGGAATTTTCTAAGAACAGGGCGACTTCGCGTTCCAAGGTTTGCGGGTTCCCTGAGTAAAACATTCCGGCGACAGCCGGTTCTCTGATTTTGTTTTCATCACTCATGGCATCACCTTTGATTAATTTTAACGCTTCTTCTTCGGCAAATTTATTAAAGCATTTTCCCTGTGAAAATTTAATTTGATCGATAGCGAAGACATCCTTTTTAAAACCTCTCACAAATTGAATTTAAGAATAAATCAAGGTTCTAACAATAAAATTCGCGTTATCAAAAATCAATGCCCTTCGGAAGAGATTATTCTTTTTGCAAAAGTTTGCCCCGTTTAAGTATTAAATAAGTATTCGGCGAGGGTGCAAAAAATGACTTCCGGCGATCTCTGTTTGTAATTACAAAGCTCAATACCGGGTTGGCTTGATTTTATCGGGGCAATTTAGTATTTTCGATCTGAATTTTAATTAGGTAAAACATTTCAAATCAAAAGTTTCCGTCAAAGGATTTTATGTCGGTTTATCAAAAACTTTTGCAAATTAAACGGAACTTCGGCGCAGGATATTTGGTTTTAATCGATCCCGATAAAACTTTACCCGAAGCCCTTCCCCAAATTATTGAAAAAGGGATTAAAGCCGGAGTAGATGCTTTTTTGGTCGGCGGGAGTTTGCTGCTTACTCCTGATTTTGATTTGTACATCAGGAATTTCAAGAGATATTCTCAGAACAAACCGGTTATTATTTTTCCGGGCGGCATTCATCAACTTTCCAGACATGCCGACGCCATTTTATTTCTTTCGCTTTTAAGCGGGCGTAACGCCGATCATTTAATCGGCACGCAGGTTTTAGCGTCGCCCATCATCCACCGCTTGCAGTTGGAAGCAATTTCCACCGCCTATTTGCTGATCGAATCCGGCGAGGTTACCTCCGCCGAATTTATGAGCGGAACCCGACCTCTTCCCAGGAACAAACCGGAAATCGCGGTTGCTCATGCTCTCACCGCGCAATATTTCGGATTTAAAATGATCTATTTGGAAGGCGGCAGCGGCGCTCGGCATTCGGTTCCCGAACACTTGATCACCGCGATTGCGGCATCCGTTGAAATTCCGTTAATTGTGGGAGGCGGCATCCGGACGCCGGAAGAAGCCGCTCAAAAGGTTGATGCCGGCGCCTCATTTATTGTCACCGGAAATATTTTAGAAAAACAAAACGATATTGACTTTCTGCGTGCTTTTGCATCGGCTATTCATCAAAAGGAAAACGATTAATGGATTATCTTAGCGCGATTAACTCACACTTTGAAGAAAGCGCCCGCGTCAAAAAATTGGTAATCAATCATTGCAGTCAGGCAATCGAAAAAACCGTCATCGCGGTTGCCGATTCTCTGAAGAACGGCGGGAAAATACTTATTTGCGGTAACGGAGGCAGCGCGGCTGACGCGCAACATATTGCCGCCGAATTTGTCATTCGTTTAAGCCATGAATTCGAACGTCCGGCTTTGCCCGCAATCGCTCTGACTACCGATACTTCCGTTCTAACCGCGGGCAGCAATGATCTGGGATTCGATCGGATATTTGCCCGACAAATCGAAGCCTTCGGACAGGCGGGCGATGTGCTGATTGCCATCACGACCAGCGGTAATTCTTCCAATATTTTAAAAGCCATCAACCTGGCAAAAACAAGACAGGTTAAGACCGTCGCTTTTTTAGGCAATAACGGCGGTAAATGCAAAACGCGGGTTGATATCCCGATTGTAGTTCCTTCGACCAACACCCAACACATCCAGGAAGCTCATATTGCCATTGGGCATATCCTCGTTGAATTAGTCGAAAAAACTCTTTTTAAATCCTGATTAAATTCTTCTTTTCGGACAGGATATTGTTTTGATTGTTCAGTTTTTCGAAAAATGTCCGAAAAAGAAGTAAGCAAACGCTTAAGGAGGATTATTGATGAGCGAAGTTTACTTGATTACCGGCGGCGCCGGTTTTATTGGTTCGAATCTGGCAGAAGCCCTTGTAAATCAGGGAAAGACCGTTAAAATACTCGATAATTTTTCTACCGGACGCATAGAGAACATCAAACATCTTTTAGATAAAGTCGAATTGATTAACGGCGATATACGCTATTTAAACACGTTAATGGAAGTCACCAAAGACGTTGATTATATTCTGCATCAGGCGGCGTTGCCTTCCGTACCGCGCTCCATTCAAACGCCCATTGAAAGCAATGATGTCAATTTAAACGGCACTTTAAACGTATTGTACGCGGCAAAAGAAAACAGAGTAAAACGCGTTGTCTATGCCGCTTCTTCCTCGGCTTACGGCGACACTCCGACCCTGCCAAAGGTGGAAACCATGAAGCCCAATCCGCTTTCGCCTTATGCCGTAAATAAATTAGCTTCAGAACAATACTGCTCTGTTTTTTACAAGGTTTACGGACTGGAAACGGTCGCCCTGCGCTATTTTAACATCTTCGGTCCCAGGCAGGATCCTAATTCATATTATTCAGCCGTAATCCCCAAGTTTATTAAAGCC
>JAJRSN010000453.1 GCA_024278715.1 Calditrichota bacterium | reverse complement strand
TCCGGAGCCGCGTGGAACGGTGTTTTGGAGAAAGATATTAATCTGCGGGTCGTCCTTCGTTTAAATAAATTTCTGAAGGATCGCGGACACAGAGTCTGGACGACCCGAAGTTCCGATGAGCACGTTCCGCCTTTAAAGACCCGCTGCCGTTTGATCAATGCCCATCACAGTCAAAAACGTCCTCGGTTCGACGCCGTTATTTCTATTCATTGTAATGTAGCCGCCAGGTTGGACGCAACGGGCGGAAGGTACATTCCGATTCCGGATCGCCGCGGTTTGTATGCCATTTACAGCGCCGAATCGCAGTCGGGAACAAATCTGGCAAACATTATTGCCGAAAGTTGCGCAAAAAAAGGCATTGTTCTTGCGCATCATGGCATCCTCAGCACACTGCAACTCGGGCGCAGTTTGGCGTGGATTCATCAAACTCTGCCCACAGCCGTTTTGGTTGAATTGGGATTTTTGACCAATCCCGACGAATTGCAGCTTTTGCAAAAGCCCGAATACCGGCAGACACTGGTTGAAGCGATCGCCGAGGGTTTGGAACGTTTTGCTCAACCGGTTGCCTGAACAATTGAATTTTTTATTAATATTTTGCGGGAGGTAGATCGATGGAAAAATTCAGAGGGAATCCCAGTTCATGGCTTTTGAAAAACTCCAAAGGCTTTCCGGATTTTTTATTTACGATTTTAACCTATTCCATGATTCTGCTTGTCTTTTTAACATTGATCTGGATTGCCTTTGCCGTTTTGGCTTTTATTCGCGCCGGAACTCCGCAAGCCGAAATTCTGATCAAAATAATGAACGGCATGAAAACCGGACTTGTCTCTCTTGCGGGAGTGGTGTTCGGTCTGGCTGGCAGTTACACT
The DNA here is from genome assembly GCA_024278715.1 of Calditrichota bacterium. GTDB lineage: Bacteria > Calditrichota > Calditrichia > Calditrichales > Calditrichaceae > Caldithrix. The sequence goes on along the minus strand of JAJRSN010000453.1, from coordinate 2,494 downwards.
GTTCGGCGCTTCAAAACGGACGATCATTATCTTCAGAAAAAAAAGTTAGAGCATGCCATCGGCAAAGAGGATGAAGAGTCGGCAGCGGCTCAGGGCGAATTGAAAGTGGTTGAAAGCGAGGAGGATATCTGATGTTTGATTTAAGCTCAATTAAGGTCTGGCTCGAAGTTTTGCTGCTGCTTATTCCCGTGATCGTCACTATGATTTTAATCTATAAATTGGTTTTGCCGCGCAATCCGAAATTGGGTTTGGGTTTGATGGCTGGCGCCGGATTGATAGGCGCGTTTCTGATTAATCGAAAACTCAAAAAAGCCTTTGCCGTGGAAGACAAACTGAGCGAGTTTAATGAAGATTATGCGCGGTTTAAGGAAATCCAAAAGCGCCGTCAACAGGCGGTCAGCGCAAATCAGGAAGTAATTAAAGTTTTGGAGCAACGCAGAAAAAAGATGGAAAAAGACGCCTTGAAATACAAGACCGAACTTCAATTGATCGACGCGGAATTAAAAGACCGCAAGGCGCTTAACGAACAGTTGTTAAAAGACGCGTCTTCTTTTGTTTCAGCGGCGCGGGAACGCAGCAGGGAAAGAAAGAAACTGCTTTCCACGCTTCCGCCGGAGGAACATCCTCAAACCGCTGATCCGGAAAAGCCCATTGAAATTGACGGCTACCGTTTAACGGAGGAATAAGAAATGCGATTCGGACTAATCCTTTTGATTGTTTTTTTGCTGCCTTTCACGCTGCTTGCGCAAACGTCCTCCGAGGCGCAGCTAAAGAAAGCCCTGGCGGAATGCGAACAGGATCTGGACGCCAGCCTGAGCCAAATAGAAGCTTTAAAAAACGCCTTAAACGCCACGAATTCGCTAATCGATAAGCGCGCCGCTATTGCCGACAGTTTAATCAAAAATTTGCAAAATCAATTGCGTTTGCAGTCGCAGATCGGTAAAAGATTGCAAATGAATGCGGACACGTTGCAGATCATGGTAAAAGATTACGATCGCAAACTAAATGAAATTGCGGACTTGTATCGCAAGGAATTGCAGCGCAGCTCACGACCCTGGTTTTTCACTTTGCACGGCTGGCAGGGCTTTGGCACGGGCGTGTTGATCGGCGGCGCCATCGGAGTTGTCTTCAGCGTGGTGCATTAATTTACCAGGCGAAGCGCGCGGCGGTTTTAATCGCTTCGACCATGCTCGTTTCGTCGGCGACATTCTGCCCGGCAATCTCGAAAGCCGTGCCGTGATCAACGGAAGTGCGCAGAAACGGTAAGCCCAGTGTCACGCTGACGGTTCGGAAAAAATCGAGAGTTTTGGCGGCAATATGACCCTGATCGTGGTACAACGAAAGCACGGCGTCGAACCTGCCTTTATGGGCTAAATGAAAAACAGAGTCCGCCGAAATAGGTCCCGCGATCCTAAAACCTTCTTCCCGAGCCTTAAGTATTGCCGGTTTGATGATGCGAATTTCTTCGTCGCCGAACAGCCCCCCTTCCCCGGCGTGCGGATTTAAAGCCGCAACGGCAAGGTGCGCCCTGGCAAAACCCAATTTATCGAGATGAAGCATGCAGCTTCTGATGGTTTCGATAAGTTTTTCTTCCGTAAGATGATCGACAATCTCGCGGAAGGGAATATGCCTCGAGTAAAAAAAGATGCGCAGCGAACCCGTCACAAAAAGGGTCATGGTGTCCTGACTTCCGGTTAATTCCGTGAACATCGCAGTGTGATCCAAAAAGGGAATTTGCGTGGCTTTTAAGGATTGTTTGTTAATGGGTGCCGTGACAACAGCGTCGATCTGTTTTTCCGACGCTTGTTCAATAGCCGCCTTAATGGATTTAAAAGCGATCTCGCCTCCCGCCGCCGAAGTTTCTCCCGGGGAGGGGAGCGGCGTTACTAGCGGAGTTTCGAATAAGGCGATCTGCCCGGGCTCCAAAGGTTCCTGTAAATTCGCCAGATCAGTGACTGTAACTAATTGAGCAGGTTTGACTAAAAAGGCGATTTGCCGTTTAAGTATCGCCCTTGGAGCAAAAACCACGGGCGTGCACAGTTCGTAAATTTCCGGATGATCGGTTAGTGCTTTCACTATGATCTCCGGACCGATTCCCGCGGGATCGCCGATTGTAATACCAATGCGTTTTAAAGACATGGGATTATTCTTTAAGTTGAATTCGTTTTTAGTAACCTACGATTTGTTAGTTAAAAAATCAATTGAAATGCTCATTAACACTAAAATCCTTGCTATTTGGGCAGATTATGTGTTAAGGGTGTAAGGGTTAAGCGTGCTTCTCCAAACTACGAGTCACGTACTTGTCACTCGTCACTTCTTTACTCATCACGCATTACGACCATGTTACTTTTCGTTAATCGTTAATCGTTAAGCGTGCTTCTCCAAACTACGAGTCACGTACTTGTCATTGGTTACTTGTTACTATATCACTTGTTGCTTTTATCTTTAATCTTGAAAGAACTTTAATCTAAATTTTACTTGTCACTCGTAACGC
>JAJRSN010000452.1 GCA_024278715.1 Calditrichota bacterium | reverse complement strand
TTGGGTAAAAAATATGCGGATGGCATTGATAACGACGGCGACGGCGCGGTTGACGAGATGATCGATGAAGGCATTGACGAGATGATCGATGAACGCCGCGACGATTTTATCGACAATGACGGCGACTGGAGTCCGTTGCTTGACGATGTGGGAATTGACGGAATTGCCGGAACCAATGATCTTGGAGAGGGCGACGGAAAACCCACTTCCGGCGCGGCTACCGATGATCCGGGCGAACCTAATATCGACGAAACCGACGTTTCGGAGACCGATCAAATCGGTATCTCCGCTTCGGCTCGCACCCCTGCCGGCGGCTTGAATTTGAATAGCGACGCCACTCTGTGGTTCGATTTTATGATCCCCGGAAAATTTTACGATCCGCGCACCGTGGTTGCCGGAGAGTACGACCTGTGGGTAACTTCCGGTTACTTCCCGATTAAAGCCGGACAAACAGAACCGATTTCCGTAGCGGTGATCTTAGCAAACGCCAAACAAAACGATCCCGACGGCAAGTTACGCAAAGCCGCCGTACTTAAAAAGCGTGTCCGTGCTCAGGAAACCTACAACAACGATTATCAGTTTGCCAACGCGCCGATTACCCCTAAATTGACAGCCGTTCCGGGTGATAATAAGGTGACTTTGTACTGGGACGATCTTGCGGAGAAATCTTTTGACAACTATATCTTTAAAATCGGCGGAGAGCCTTACGATTTTGAAGGCTATCGTATCTATCGCGCAACAGACCCAGCCTTTCAGGATGCCCTCGACATTACCGACGCTTTCGGAACAAAACGTTTCCGAATACCGATAGCCCAGTTCGATAAGATTGACGGAATTGTTGGTCTCGATTCGGTCGGAATAGACGGAGCCAATTTTTACCTTGGCAACGACAGCGGATTGAAGCATACGTTTGTGGATTCATCCGCTAAAAACGGATTCACTTATTATTACGCCATTACATCGTACGATTTCGGATATCCTCCGGGAGGAATTCTGCCCACAGAGAGCCCAATTCGCGTAAACTTACAACCGGACGGCTCGGTAATTTTGGGATCGAATGTGGTTCGGGTAACTCCGGAAGCTCCCGCTGCGGGTTACGTACCGCCGACCTTAGGAAACATCGATCACTTAACAGGGTCTTCCACCGGCAAAATAGAGTACGAAATCATTGATCCGTCAAAAATAAAAGACGGGCATGTTTATTACATTACTTTTGAAGATACGCTTAAACCCGGGAAAAGCGGCAAACCCGATACCCTTACAACTTACAGCTATACTCTTAAGGATTCCACGGCGGATTCGGTTCTGATCGAGCAAAATACGCATCTTGAAACAGGCTTTGAACAACCGCTGATCGACGGTTTCCGTTTGCATTTTATCAACGAAGATCAGGTTGGAATCAACAATAAACTTTCAGGATGGATGCCGCAAAATTCTAATATTCCGTCTTTTACTTTCCAAAAACTTACGCAAAGCGTGGGTCCCGAAGGCGAATTTCGTCTTAATGACTACCTGATTGTGTTTGGGGAAAAGGGGATGGCGGAATCGACGCCCGGAATATACGCCGGCAAGTTTTATGACGCCCAGGAGGTGAATTTCAAGGTCATTAATATCTCTAACGATCAACCCGTGGATTTTGTTTTTGTGGAACTTGATACGGCGGGAACCGGACCCGGTATTTTTTCGGCTAATGTTTATAACATATTTGGATTCCAGTTAGCATATAAAGACGTTATCGCTTTTCTTGAGCCCAAGACGATAGATGACAGGGATACATTGGTTTACACCTGGCAATTTTTCCTGAGTCAGGCGCCCGATTCCACACAAAGAATTCCGCAAGCGGGCGATACGGCGCGGATTATTTTGAAGAAGCCGTTTCTTTCGCAGGATGTTTACCGTTTTACTGCGCGTTCGGGATATGTGGAAAAACGCCAGGCAAAAGAAGACCTGAGCAGAATAAAAGTCGTTCCCAATCCCTATGTTGCTTCGGCTGCTTGGGAGCCAAAGAATCCGTACAACTCGGGTCGCGGGCCCCGTTCCATTCATTTTACCCATTTACCGGCGAAATGCACCATTCGGATATTTACGATCAACGGCGAGCTGGTTCGCACTATTGAAGTGAATAATCCGGTTGACAACGGAACGGCATATTGGGATCTTTTGACCAAGGATAATCTCTCGATATCCTACGGAGTTTACATCTATCATGTAGATGCTCCGGGAATAGGTAAGAAGATTGGTAAATTTGCAATCATTAAATAAAAGCGCTTTTAAAGACCGTGAAAGTGAAGGAGAAAAAAGTGCGCATGATAAAATTCATATTTAAGAGTATTGTGATGATATACCTGATCAGCGCTTTAGCCTGGTCTCAAGGTGTAACTAAAACAGGTACAACAGCGGGGAAGTTTTTGAGCGTTGGCATAGGACCAAAAGCCAATGCCATGGGCGGCGCATTTACTTCTATCGCAAATGACGCAACCGCAATGTACTGGAATCCTGCCGGAATTGACCTCATAGAACGCAATCAGATTGTTTTTACGCAAACCGATTGGTTCGTGGATATTAAACTCAATTATATCGGCGCGATATTTAAGGCTGGTTATCTGGGCACGTTTGGGGTGAATATTACCGCCATGACCATGGGCGACATGGAGGTGACCACCGAAAACAACCCGGAAGGGACCGGCGATTATTTTTCCGCCGGAATGTATGCCTTTGGTATCACCTTTGCCAGACATCTTACCCAGAAATTCGTCATCGGATTTAATTTAAAATATGTCCGTGAAACGATTTCTCAATCCGCGGCGCAGGGCGTTGCTCTCGATATCGGAACGATGTTTATAACGCCCTTTTACGGCATCCGTCTGGCGACAAGCGTCAGCAACTTCGGAACCAAAATGAAAATGCAGGGCGACGACCTGTTAATCCAATACGATCCGAATCCCAACATTGCCGGGGATAATTCTAACTTAAATGCCTTTTATGAAACCGAAAGTTACGAATTACCTTTGCGGTTACAAATCGGAATCGCGCGTGATTTTTATCCGGTTAAGGGGCAGCGGCTAACGTTGGCGGTAGAGGCGGCGCATCCCAACGATAACTCCGAATATGTGAATTTAGGCGGCGAGTTGGCTTTGTTCAACGAGCGTGTCTTTTTGAGAGGCGGTTTTAAATCCCTTTATATGGAAGATCGCGAAGAAGGTTTAACCCTCGGCGTCGGTTATCATACGCCAAGTTTAGGGAATTTTAGCCTGAATATCGATTACTCTTTTCAATATTTTAAACATTTAAACGATGTGCATACGTTTGGTTTCATTTTATCATTTTAAAGAGAAAGAGAGGAGGTGGGCAGATCAGAGCAAGAAATTACCTTATTCAATTATCCAAACACCAAGTTTTAAGTCAACTAATTTGAGGAGGCAAGAATGAAGAAATTCACCTTGTTAATCGTAGCCTTTGTTTTCATGGCTTTTGCAAGCGCTCAGGCTGTGGAAGTAACCTTTCAGCTTAGCATGAAGGTTAAAGTACAAATGGGTGAATTCGACCCCATGACCCAGGTTGTGCGCGTCACCGGTAACCTGGTCGATCCGCAGTGGGACCCGGCAAATGCGCCCATTTTGGACATGGTCGATTCGACCAATTTTATTTTCAGCACAACCCTTACCCTCGATCCGGGCAGTTATGAGTACAAATATGTAATCGGCGACGCCTGGGGCAATGATGAATTGCAGGGTCAGCCAAACCGTTCGCTCACGGTAGGCGACAACGACACCACTTTGGCGCTGGTTTATTTCAACAACACCGAAGAAGTCCCTTTTACTCCCGCTCCGGAAGGATTGGTTAATGTGATGTTGAATGTTAATATGACGCGCTGGGTACAAAAAGGCGCTTTTGATCCGGATAATGATGTTGTTCGCGTAACTGGATCAATTACAGATCCTGCGTGGGATCCTGCCACTGCGCCCATTTTGGAAGATGCGGACGGCAACCTGGTTTATACCACAACGCTGCAAGTTGCACCCGGCGACTATGAATACAAATATCTGATTGGCGATGCCTGGGGACGCGACGAATTACAGGGTCAGCCAAACCGCTCTATCACGGTTGCAAACGATACGGCGCTCTTCCCGGTTTATTTTGATAATGAAGAGTACATTGTAAATCCCCCTGCCGACACGGTTAAAGTTAATTTGACGCTTTCTGTTGATATGTCGGTCAAAATTCTGGAAGGCGATTTTGATCCTGACGTTGATTTTGTGGTTGCTGCCGGTTCTTTTCAGGGCTGGAACGCCGCCGCAGCGCCGCACATGGAAAATGCCGATATCACTGTCGATAGCATCTATTCCATTACATTTGAAGTTTCCAGAAACGCAACTTATGAATACAAATTTGTAATCAATGCTACGAACTGGGAAAACGTTCCAAATCGCCGCGTAGTTGTCGGCGCAGAGGACAAAGTTGTTCCGACCGTATTTTTTGACGACGACAGCGTTGTAACTTACAAAGCAAATGGTCATGTGAAGTTTAACGTCAATATGGATGTGTTAACCGAGGTTGGTCTGTTCAATCCTTTGGAAGACTCGGTACACGTTCGCGGTAGCTTTAACGGCTGGAATTCCGATGATCCTCCGCGTTCACACATGAACCAGAACTTAACCAATCCGCTCAACTGGTTTTTGAATGTACCTTTTGAAGATTTCGGTATCGGCGATCCGCTGTATTACAAATATTGGGTATATAAGAAAAATCCGATTATAAACGGAGTTGAATGGAAAGACGGTTGGGAACGTCCGACCCATACAGGCGGCGGAAACCGCACGGCTTATTTTGAAGGTAAAGACGATCAGGAACTGGAAGCCGAATGGTATGACAATATTCATCCGGATTGGGTTGTTCCGACCGGCACCGGCTTAAAGGTAACTTTTAATGTTGATATGAGCCCTGCCGCAGATCCCGATTTACAGGCTATTCCTTTTACCGCCGGCGAAGACACGGTTTACTGGATTTGCGAACAACCGTCTTTTGCCGTAACACAAGGCTGGGAAGATACGGACGAAATGAGAGTCCTGAAATTGACAGACGAAGACAACGACATGATCTATTCCGGAACTCTGGAAGTTAAGGAACCCGCCTGGAACGCTTTTGTTTATCGTTATGCTTTTATCTCCTTGAGCGACGGCGGAACCTGGCAGTTCGAGCCGTCAGGCTTTGCCAATTTTGCTTACCGCGCTCGTTTTGTGGGACAGAATGCCGAAAGAAGCTTCCCTGTTAATCCCTGGGAGATGCCTGTTGATACCTGGACCAACGCCGAAATCAAAACAGATCAGGAAACCGATCCCTACACCTCTTACACCACTATTGACGATGAGCAAGTTCTTCCGACAGAATTCGCTTTGAACCAGAACTATCCTAACCCGTTCAACCCGACCACGACTATCAGCTACACGTTGCCGGAAGCGTCTCATGTTACTTTGACCATTTACAATGTTCTTGGTCAAAAAGTACGCACTCTGGTTAATAATAAATTAGCCACCGCCGGTACTCATGTACAAAAATGGGACGGACGCGATGAACTCGGACACAAAGTTGCATCAGGAATCTACTTTTACAAATTAGAAGCTAATAAATTCTCAGCGATTAAAAAGATGATTCTGATGAAATAATTCTCTCTCAAACCGATCCTCGTTAAATTGCGGGGATCGGTTTTTTTCTTTATTAAATCTTTAGCGACGGTTTTCCAGACTCAGGAGTAATAAATGTCTCCAATAGATTATATTATCGTTTTTTTGTATTTAGCCAGTATGGTAGGTATCGGATTATACTTTCAAAAGAAAGCCTCCACGGGTATAGATTCTTATTTTCTCGGTGAACGCGGCATGCCCTGGTGGGCTCTTGGCGCTTCGGGAATGGCTTCTAATCTGGACATTAGCGGAACAATGATTAATATTGCATTTGTGTTTGCGTTAGGCGCCAGCGGATTTTTTATTGAAATTCGTGGCGGGGTAACTTTGATCATGGCTTTTTTAATGATCTTTCAGGGAAAATGGAATCGAAGAGCCCTGGTCATGACTCTTGCGGAATGGATGCATTTTCGTTTCGGAAAAGAAAAGCAAGGCGATATAGCGCGTTTAATCGCCGCTATTTCCGTGATTATAGTTACCATTGCCATGATCACCTACTTTGCAATCGGCGCGGGAAAGTTTGTGGGTGAATTTTTGGGAATTCCGCCGTTTCTTGGTCTTTCATCCGAATTCTGGGCGGCAACGATTATGATTGTTCTGGCTATGATTTACACTGTTGCCAGCGGACTTTACGGCGTGGTCTGGACTGATGTCTTTCAGGGAACATTGATATTTTTTACCATAGTTTATATTTGCGCCATCGCTTTTTCTAAATTCCATCTGCCGGAAGTGTTTAACGTTTCCATACCTTTAAAAGACGGCGGCTTTATGCCCCTTGCCACAACAAAAGAAGCCTGGACAAGCGTGATTCCGCATTGGAAATTGAATTTACCGGCAGAGTCAGCCTATTCAATTTATAATTTATTCGGAATAGCCATCTTGTTTTATCTGATAAAGGTAACGCTGGAAGGAAGCGGCGGTACGAGTCAATACATGATTCAGCGTTTTTTTGCTTCACGCAGCGATCGCGATTCCGGTTTACTCTCGCTGTTTTGGACATTTTTACTTGCTTTTCGTTGGCCCTTTATTGCAGCCATTGCGGTGATGGGTGTTGTTTTCGGAACTCAGCAGGGAGTGATTCAGGATCCGGAAAAAGTTTTGCCCGTGGTTATTAATGAAATTGTGCCTATCGGATTAAAGGGATTAATTGTCGCCGGATTGATGGCAGCCGCCATGTCCACTTTTGATTCAACGGTGAACGCCGGAGCCGCCTATTGGGTTAAAGATATCTATCAGGCGTACATCAATCCCAAAGCGTCCGAAAAAACATTGATGAG
>JAJRSN010000451.1 GCA_024278715.1 Calditrichota bacterium | reverse complement strand
TAAGCCGTGGTGTGAAATATCGGTTTGGAAACATTACGAACTATTTTGGGAAGAATACCGTAATAGGCAATGCACATAATGGCAGCAGTCCCGCCGCACGCCCAGTGTCCGTCGAACCAAGCGGGCGGATCAAAAACCTGATGCACAAAAGGGATTTCAAAACTAAATGAATAAGAGTTTTCCGATTGATAACCTCTGTTAAATTCGGGCGTTTTAATCGGTGAAATTTTTTGAATTAGAACGGGAATTTCGACAGAGTTCAGATCAAGGCGACCTGTTTGCGGGTCTAAAATCTTCTTTTTAAAAACGCCCTTTTCCGGACCATTTTGAACCACATAAAAAAGCTCGCCTCTGTTTGAAAGGGCAGGGTAGTTTTCTAATTGGTCGATTGTTTCGGTTAAAAGAACGGTTGTTTTGGTTTGCAGGTTAAACATGTAAATATCGCTTTTAAGTACATCCCGGGTTTCGATAACATCCTGACGGGTAAAAAGCAGATATTTGCCGTCCGTTGACCATTGAGGATTAATTCCGGCGCCAATTTCAATTGATCCGTCGGATTCCGGCTCGAAAATTCGAATCGAACCGTCAAAGCCCTGAAAAGAGATCAAAAGCCGGGACGGGTTCCATTGAGGATTGTAGTAATTTCTATCGTCCCGCGAAATCAATTTTTGTTCGCCGTTCTTTAAATTCAAAAGATGAAGCCGGTCGTATTGATCGTTAAAAACGACAAACTGTCCGTCAAAAGAGATGGGGGTCAAATTTGAATAGGCGGGTAAAGAAAACTTTTTTAAGACGTTGCCGTCAGTATCGGTTAAGAGTAATTCTTCGTCAACGGTAAAAACCACATCTCCGTTTCCGTCGATCGAAGGAACGCCGGAAAGCGCAACGGGCGGGTGAAGCGCGATAATACGTGAGTCGTTTACATCAAAGAGGCACGGTATCTGAAAAGATTCACTAAACATTTTAAAAGCGATAAATTGTCCGTCCGGAGACCAGTAGGCGTATTTGGCAATGCCCGGTCCGGAAGCGATTTTCACTGCTTCATCGCTGCCAAGGTTTAACAGATACAAACCCGGGTCTTCGGTCTGGTCGTAAATGAGCCACTTTGAATCGGGAGAAATCTTGATATCCGTTTTTCCCGACTCCAGGGTCAAGGGATCGATTGCAAAAAGAGAATAAACTAAAAAAAGTAAAATTACGAAAATCTTATTCATGCCTAGAACTCCGTTTAAAAAATAATTAGTTTGGAAAATTTACAAACCATTCAATCTCAAATCAAATAAGTAACACCGGTTCAGGCAGCAAGACAAAAAAAAGACAAAAGAAAAAGGAAAATGCAGAAAGCCGTGACGCGTGATGAGTGACAAGTAACGAGTAACGAGTGGGCCGAAGAAGAAAATAATAAATCCGAAATTCGAATATCTAAATCCGAAACAAATTCAAATGACCGAATGATAGAAATTCAAAACAAAAATTTGTTGACGAAAAACATTCTGAAATTCAGATACTGTGCAGTTTGAGTAAAAACCCCCTTGCCTTCGGCGTTCCCCGCTTTGAAGGGGAGAAATTAAAAGAGGGGATCTTAAATTCAGAATAAATCGATATTTAACAAGGTCGTAATGCGTGATTGGAGAGGTCCGCTTACACGCTTACACCCTTAACCCTTAACAAATTCCGTCCAAAAAACAATAAGTTAAGCGTTAATCTAATACAGGTGTTCAAGAAGAATTTTTAAACCGACGGCAATCAGAATAATTCCACCCAAAATTTCCATGCCCGATCCGAATTTTGATCTGAGAAAATATCCCACGCTGATAGCCAACACGCACATACCGCCGGTTATCATGCCGATGATTACACTAACGTACCAAATGTTCACATTAACAAAAGCCAGGGTCAATCCCACGGCAAGCGCGTCGATGCTGGTGGCGATCGATAAGCCGATCAGTTGCCAGCCTCTAGAGGGATCGGCACGGAATTCCGGTTTTTCTTTATTGATTGCCTGCAAAATCATTCGAATCCCCACAAAACTCAGCAGTGAAAAAGCTATCCAGTGGTCGATTCTTGCGATCAGCGAGACGATGCTCATTCCTAAAAACCAGCCTAAAACAGGCATTAAAAACTGAAATAATCCGAAATGGAACGAAAGACGAAAAACGGCGCGCTTATCCCGAACAAAGCCCACCGTGGCGGCGGAAAAGGAAATGGTAGTGGCGTCCATTGCCAGGGCGAGTGCGATTAAAATGATTTCGGCGGTAGTCATCGGAGAAAAATCCTTTTTCAAAACAAGGTAAATCTCAAATTAAAATCCTTTGCCATTAAAATCAATTTTGATAACGATTTAAAATTTTGTTTCTTTAAAATAATTATCCCCGCCGGACAGGGTAAATCAACATTATCGATCAAAGAAAAAAATCTATTTGATTCTATTTGCATCTATCCTTAAATTTGTAACTTTTAATTACTTATAAATTGAAATTTTTTAGTTAGTTAATGTTTTAAATGGAGATTGTTTAAAGGAGTACCGTATGTTAAAGCCTCAAAAACGTAAAATTACAAAAAAAAATCTGAAAGAGGATAAATTTGTTGACTTTGCCTTAACGGCTAAGAGTTATATAGAAGATAACTCCAAGCAGATTGCAATTATTGCTGTTGTCGTTTTTGCGCTTTTTATTCTGATTATGGTTTACAGGAATAGTCAGGCGGCGAAAACCGAAGAAGCCAAAACAATTTTAGGTAAAGCTCAGATTGAATTTCAGAATATGAATTATTCCAAAGCGCGAATGTTTTTAGACCGATTAATTGACGAATACTCCGGCACAGACGCCGCGGATCAGGGATATTTTGTTTTAGCCAATTTGGATTATCAGCAGGGCAAGTACGAACAAGCCGAAGCCGAATATAAAAAATTTATCGATTCGTACGACGGCAGTAAAATTCTTTTAGCCTCCGGTTACGCGGGATATGCCGCCTGTCTGGAATATCGTGGCGCTTATGAAGACGCGGCGAAATACTATTTAAGAGCTCAGAAAACTGCGCCCGATTTTGTGGAAGCCGCCAATTATCTCTATCTTGCCGGAAAGGATTATTTGCGCGCCGGACTCGATAACAGGGCAAAAGAGATGTTTGAAATAATCACCAAAAAATACAAAAAATCCAAACGTTTTACGGACGCAAAAGCACAGTTGATTATATTGGCTAAAAAGTAATGGATATTTTTACTCGAGGGAAGAAATACCTTATCGATGTTTACAAACGTTTTCCTCTCGATGTTGATCGCGGGGAAGGTATTTACCTTTTTGATAAACAGGGGAAAAAATATCTCGATTTTTTAGCCGGTATTGCGGTAAATGCGTTGGGGTATCAGCATCCTGCTGTTAATGAGGCGATTTTAAAACAACTTCATCGTAATCTTCATCTCAGTAATTATTTTTTGCAGGACATTCAAATAGCCCTGGCGGAACAGCTTGTCACAATAAGCGGTCTGTCCAAAGTTTTTTTTACAAACAGCGGTACCGAAGCGATTGAAGGGCTTTTGAAATTAGTTAAAAAATGGGGCAACCGAAATCGGAAAAACGAAATAATCGCCTTCAGCGGCAGCTTTCACGGTCGCAGTCTGGGCGCGCTTTCCATCACAATGCAGGAAAAATATCAAAAGAGTTTTGAACCGCTCTTATCAAACATTAAAACCGTTCCCTGTAACGATGTTCAGGCGTTTGAGTCTGCAATTAACGACCGCACCTTAGCCGTTTTTTACGAAGGAATCATGGGAGAGGGCGGCGTTCGTCCGATTTCCGAAGAATTGTTGACCGCCGTTTATCGGGGTCGCGAACGTTTTGGCTACCTGATTATCACCGATGAAATTCAAACCGGCGTCGGAAGAACGGGAACCTTTTATTACTATCAGAAATCCGGATTTATGCCCGACGGCGTGGCGACTGCCAAGGGACTGGGCGGGGGCTTGCCCCTGGGAGCGTTTATTGTCAATGAAGAACTCGGAACGATCCTTGAAAAAGGCGAACACGGGACAACCTACGGCGGAAATCCTTTAGCCTGCGCCTCTGGTCTGGCAACTGTTAAAATCGTTTCACAGCCGAAATTTTTGCGTCATGTGACCGAAGTGGGGAAGTACTTAAAAAAACGGCTCGTTACGCTGGCTGAGCAGTACCCTTCGATCATTCTTGAAATCAGAGGCGAAGGTTTGATGCTGGGAATGGAAGTTAATCAAAAAGCGCCGGAATTGATGTTTGAAGCCTGCGCTCAGGGGCTGCTTTTCAATATTGCCGGCGGAAATGTTTTGCGTTTTGTTCCGCCGTTGATCATCGACAAGCCTGCCGTGGATGAAGCTGCGGAAAAATTGCGGCACGCGTTCGTGAAAATTTTCGGAAAGGCTTAGTTTTAAATTCAGAGGTTAATCTTGCTTTTCGATTACATATTTTTAGCCATAATGGTTTTGGATTGGCTGATTTTAGCCCTCCTTGTTTTTGGCAGGAAAGCTCTTGTCGATTTTCCCGCCGATCAGAAAAAAACGTTTTTTCAAAATTTTACTTTAAAATCATTATCATCAACCGTTTTTCTCATCTTTCTTTTAAAGATAATTCTGATTGTATTTTTTGCACAGCCTCTGAACGAAAAAATGGTTTTGTTTCCCCTTTCTCTTCAAATAGTCATCTTTGTGGGATGGCAGATAATTTTTGCCTTTGCCTTTCTGTTTTTAGCGCTCATGCTTGTCTTTCGGGAAAGCTTCTCCGATTCTTACCAGAAAGCATGGTCAAAAAAAATATTTACGGGTTTGTTTTTTTAACTGTCTGGGATTTAATAGGAGAAGTCACGCTGTACCTTTTGACATTGACCCGACTATTGGTGGCGCCGTTAAATTCCGCGAGATTAACGGTTGCCTTAACGCCTGTTCACGGTATGTACTGGTTGTCGGGGGGCTTGCTGCTGGCGCTTATTCTGTATTTTATCTTTTATTTTCGTATTAGACAAAAAGTAGGCTTGCCGGCTGTCCGCGGATTTTCTATCGCTTACTTTTTAGTTTTGAGCATTATTATTTTGATTTTCAGGATTTGCCATCCCTTGATCTTTCCTTCGATAGCGCATATTTTAAATGATTTTTATTTGTATTTGGCTCTTATAATCTGGTTGAGTATATTATTATCCGGATTGGGTATTTACGGATTGATGATGATGTTTTACCGAAATCGTAATCGTTTAAAAAGTCGATTTTATTTTCAATACCTTGTTTATCATTTAACAAGTCTTCATGCTTACAGTTTGTTGGGATTAACAGTTATTACGGCAATCCCGATCGTATTTTTTATTTATTATTAGATGGAGGGAATTATGGCGTCAGTCATTCTGGAAAACATTACAAAAGTTTACGACAATAAAGTTACGGCGATTAAAAATGCGAATTTGCAAATTAATGATAAGGAATTTGTGGTTCTGGTCGGACCCTCGGGCTGCGGAAAATCGACCTTATTAAGAATGATTGCCGGTTTGGAAGATATTACTGAAGGCAAAATTTACATCGGCGACCGCGTTGTGAATGATGTTCCGCCCAAAGATCGCAACATAGCCATGGTATTTCAGAATTACGCTTTGTATCCACACATGACCGTTTTTGACAACATGGCTTTTGGCTTAAAACTCAGAAAATTTCCAAAAGAAGAAATCAATAAACGCGTAAACGCGGCTGCCGAGCTTTTGGGAATTAAATCGTTTCTGGATCGCAAGCCCAAAGCGCTTTCCGGAGGTCAACGCCAGCGTGTCGCAGTGGGACGCGCCATTGTCCGCCACCCTGAGGTGTTTTTATTTGACGAACCTTTGAGCAACCTCGACGCGAAATTGCGCGTTCAAATGCGCATTGAAATCAGTAAACTTCATCAGCGCCTCCAAACAACCATGATCTACGTAACACACGACCAGGTAGAAGCCATGACAATGGGCGACCGCATTGTGGTATTGAAAGACGGCATCATTCACCAGGTCGCTTCGCCTTTGGAACTTTACAACAAACCCGTAAATTTGTTTGTCGCCGGATTTATCGGCAGCCCGGCAATGAATTTTGTTCGGGGCGAACTTGTTCGCAACGGCAAGCTGACGTTTAAAACGGACGATTTTCAGTTAACTTTGCATCCTGTGCACGAAGACCTTTTAAAAGAATACAACAAGAAAAAGGTGATATTGGGAATACGACCCGAACATTTTGTCATATTCTCCGAAAAAGAACATCAAAATTTCCCTACTTTAAATGCGGAAATTGAAGTGATCGAACCCATGGGCTCCGAAACTTTTGCCTATCTTAAATGCGGAAATACAACCTTTAACGCGCGTTTTCAACCGTCCGAAGAAATTTATGTCGGTAATACGCTTCGCATGGCGTTAATACCCGATAAACTGCATTTTTTTGATTTTGAAACGGAAAAAGCTATTGGCTATTAATAATTAGGAGAACTGTTTATGCGCTTTCCTGCAGAACCTTTTCGGATTAAAGTAGTCGAACCCATAAAAAATACGACTCAGGAAGAACGTGAAAAACTTATTCGCGAAGCTGGATACAATATTTTCTCGATTCCCGCGGAAACAATTTACATCGATCTGCTCACCGATTCCGGCACCTCAGCCATGAGCGACAATCAATGGGCAGGCTTAATGCTGGGAGACGAATCGTATGCCGGAAGCAGAAATTACTACCATTTTGAACAAACAGTGCGCGAAATTTTTGGTTTTAAAAATATTATTCCCACCCATCAGGGCAGAGTTGCGGAAAATCTCCTCTTTTCCAATATCCTGAAAGAAGGGGATGTTGTTCCGAACAATATTCATTTCGACACTACGCGCGCTAATGTGGAATACCATAAAGCGCAGGCGGTTGACTGCGTGATTGACGAAGGTTTGGATCCCGAAAATCCCCATCTTTTTAAAGGAAATATGGATCTGAACAAATTGGAAGCGGTAATTAAAAAACACGGAGCGGATCGAATTCCTATTATCATGCTGACCATAACAAACAACAGCGGCGGCGGACAGCCGGTTTCTATGGAAAACATCCGTCAGGTAAGCAAGCTGGCGCACAGGTACGGAATTCGCTTCTTTTTTGACGCCTGTCGTTTTGCCGAGAATTGTTATTTTATCAAAGAACGGGAAAAAGGATATGCGGATAGATCCATCTTAGAAATCGCCAAAGAAATGTTCGGTTACGCCGACGGATGCACAATGAGCGCCAAAAAGGACGGATTGGTCAATATCGGCGGATTTGTGGCGGTAAATGATGACGAATGGGCGCAGCGCATCACCAATATGCTGATTTTGAT
>JAJRSN010000450.1 GCA_024278715.1 Calditrichota bacterium | reverse complement strand
TGGGTTATTGACATTTAATAAATTTTCGTTAATCGTTAAGCGTTAAGGGTATAAGCGTTTAACCGGGCTTCTCCAGCCAGCCATCATGTCAAACCGGCGTAACGGCTTTCTGCATTCTGCTTTCTGACAATCTTTTTCTTTTGTCATTTTTCATTTTTCTTACCTGTTACTCATCACTCGTCACTTTTTTGTCATTCCGTCATTCGAATTTGTTTCGGATTTAGATATTTGGATTTAAGATTGAGGTTTAGCGATTAGATATTTAAGAGGCAAAGATTGCCATTTACCTGCAACCTGGAACTTGCAACCTGCAACTTGTCACTTGTTACGCTTTTCACCCTTGCCCTAAAGGGCAGAAAAGATGCGGGTTTCTTTTACCCAGCAATAAATTACTGGGCTATTTTCATTCAATTCCTCCCGAATTAAATAATTGCCTTTTGCTGTCATTTCGATTCCGCCAATGCGGGAGAGAAATTTTTCAACTGCAACAAAGAAAAAAGATTTCTCTTCGCTGCGCTCATCGAAATGACAGCGACGGAGCTTTTTCGTCAAATTTCCAAAGCAACCTGCAACCTGTAACCTGCAACTTGCAACTTGTTACTCGTCACTATATCACATGTCGCTTTAATACGTCGTTAAATTTCCTTAAAAATAACCCCGATATTCTTTTGCAATTCTAAGGGCAGAAACTTAAATTATTTAATTAGTGGTTTAATTATAAAGACAATAAAAACAACAAATTAATTAATTTTGAAGTATTAAAGTCGGAAAGGAGATGCTCACCCTTGTCATTTGTTCATTTACATAATCATACACATTATTCGTTATTAGACGGCGCGGCAAAAATTAAAGAAATGGTTAAACGAACCGCCGAGCTGGGAATGAACGCGCTGGCGATTACAGATCACGGAAATTTGTTCGGAGTATTGGAATTTTACAGCGAAGCGAAAAAAGTAGGCATTAAACCAATAATCGGAATGGAAGCCTATGTTGCTCCGCGCGAACACACGTTGCGTAAACAGGTGGAAGGGGAGAGCCATTCTTACCATTTGGTCCTTTTAGCCAAAAATGAAATAGGTTTTAAAAATTTAATCAAACTGTCTTCCATTGCTTATTTGGAAGGAATGTATTACAAACCGCGGATTGATAAAAAATTATTGAATAAATATTCCGAGGGATTGATAGCCACATCCGCTTGTATGAAGGGGGAAGTGGCTTACAAACTAAGACAGGGTGAACGGGAAAAAGCAATTCATGTTGTGGAAGAGTTTCTGGATATTTTCGGCGATGATTTTTATCTGGAAATTCAGAATCATCATATTCCGGACGAAGCCGCGGTTTATCCGAAAATTTACGAATTGGCAAAAGAGATGGGCGTTCCGGTTATCGCCACAAACGATAATCATTATCTTTATCACGGGGATCACGAAGCGCATGATATTCTGCTTTGTTTGCAAACCGGAAAAGATCGTGACGACCCCAATCGAATGCGGTATGGCACAGAAGAGCTCTATTTGAAGTCAGTGGATGAAATGTATCAGCTTTTTAAAGATAAGCCTGAGGCTTTGGAACGCACCCTTGAAATCACCGAAAAAATTAATCTTGAAATTGATTTTAATAAACGATACCTGCCCGAATTTCCGATTCCCAAAGAAGAGGGCAAAATTGACGCAAACGAGTACTTGCGCCGTTTAACCTACCGCGGAGCCGAAAAACGCTATCCGAAGATGGACGACAAAGTCCGTGAAAGAATTGAATACGAATTGGGCGTTATCGAACAAATGGGCTTTGCCGGGTATTTTCTGATTGTTCAGGATTTTATCCGCGCAGCCAGAGAACGTGATATCCCCGTGGGACTGGGGCGAGGTTCCGCCGCCGGGAGCATCGTAGCTTTTTGTTTGGGAATTACTCAGGTTGACCCGTTGCGTTACGATCTGCTTTTTGAACGCTTTTTAAATCCGCAGCGCGTGAACATGCCCGATATTGATATCGACTTTTGTATGGAACGCCGCGACGAAGTGATTGAATATGTCAGGGAAAAGTACGGGCGTAAAAATGTCGCCCAGATTATTACCTTTGGCACCATGGCTTCGCGGGGAGTAATCCGCGATGTATCGCGCGTTTTAAAGATTCCCATCTCGCAGGCGGATGCCATCGCCAAAATGATTCCCATTCAGGGCGCCAAACCAATGCCCTTAAAAAAAGCCTTTAACGAAGTCCCAGAACTTCGCGAATTGGCTCAAAGCGAAGACGTCCGCATGAAAGAATTGATTAAGTATTCGCAAACGCTGGAAGGCATTGCCCGGCATACTTCGGTTCACGCCGCGGGCATTATCATTACTCCCGATGACATCATAAATTACGCCCCTTTGTACAAGAACTCCGACGGCGAAGTGACTACCCAATGGACCATGGGCTGGAGCGAATCTATCGGTCTCTTGAAAATGGATTTCCTCGGTTTGCGCAACCTTACCGTGATTCAAAAAACCGAAAAGATGGTCAGCGAGCGAATCGGGCGGGAGTTTAAGGTCAGCGATGTTCCTCTTGATGATAAGAAGACATTTGAATTATTCGGTGAAGGGCGCACCGTCGGCGTGTTCCAGTTTGAAAGTTCCGGAATGCAGGATTATTTGCGCAAACTTAAACCCACACGCGTCGAAGATTTAATCGCCATGAACGCGCTCTATCGCCCGGGTCCCATGGGTATGATAGATGATTTTATCGACCGCAAATTTGGCAGAAAGAAAATCAAATATCCGCATCCGAAATTAGAACCGATTTTAAAAGAGACTTACGGAATTATCGTTTACCAGGAACAGGTAATGCGGATCACTTCGGAGTTAGCAGGATTTTCTCTTGCGCAAGCCGATTTGATGCGCCGCGCCATGGGAAAAAAGAAAAAAGACGCCATGGCAGAGCAAAAGAAGATATTCGTCGAAGGATGTCTTAAAAACGGCGTCGATAAAAAGGTCGCCGAGCAAATCGCCGACATGATCGAACGCTTTGCGGAGTACGGGTTTAATAAATCACATTCCGCCGCTTATGCCATTATTGCCTATCAAACTGCTTATCTTAAAGCGCATTATCCGGCTGAATTTTTAGCGGCAAACCTGACAAGTGAAATCGGCAACAGCGACCGGGTTGTGGTTCTGATGGATGAGTGCAGAACGCTGGGATTGAAAATAAAACCGCCGGATATTAACTACAGCGAAGCCCATTTTGTGCCTATTAGTGAAAACGAAATCGCTTTCGGACTGGAAGCCATCAAAAACGTCGGAGCCGCCGCCATAGCCTCTATTGTGGAAGCCAGAAAAAAGCACGGTCCTTTTAAAACCATTTTCGACCTCTTGCAGTATGTCGATTTGAGGGCGGTAAATAAAAAAGTTCTTGAAAGCCTGATACAAGCCGGAGCCATGGATTCGTTGGAAGGAACCCGGGCGCAGCTATTTAATATTCTGGAAAAAGCAATTGAATTTGCCCAAAGTCTGCAAAATCACAAAAACCGCAATAAGCTTCAGCGTAGTCTGTTCGATTTGGACGACGGCAGCGAAGAAAACAAAAAATTAATTTCCTATCCCGAGCTGCCTCTGGTGCCCGACTGGACGACATCGGAAAAACTGAAAAAAGAAAAAGAGCTGCTTGGATTCTATATTTCCGGTCATCCGCTTGAACCTTATACGCCGATCATTAAGCTGTATTGCACAGACATAGAGCAGGTGAGATCCGCAAAAGAAAAAGGGTTAAGCCTGCCGCGCTGGTTTTTAATTGCCGGACAGGTTATCGAGTCAAAGGTTATTATTGACAAAAAACAGCAAAAAATGGCTTTTGTGAAAATTGAAGATTTCCAGCACGTGTATGAAGTCGTTGTATTCGGTTCGGTTTATCCGCAGTTCGAAAAATATTTACAACCCGAAAAGATCGTTTTTGTTAAAGGACGCTTAAATTCCGATCTGGATGAGAATATTCTCAAATTTATCGGCGAACATATCTGGGATATCGAATCCATTCCGGAAACAATGAGCGACTCGATCTTTATTAAAATTAGTCCCGATCTTTTGGACGAGGAAATGATTCATCGCTTAAAATTGGGATTAAAATCGAGTCCAGGTTCGTGCAGGGTTTACTTCGAAATTATTCTGGACAACGGACATTCCTATCGGCTGATTTCCAATAAGTTTAAGGTACGTCTGACCCGAAATATTTTATTGCAGATTCAGCAAACGGTCGGTTTGGAAAATATGAAAATTGAGGTCAAGGATTTATGAAAGTAGTTGTGCAACGGGTTAAACACGCTTCAGTAAGCGTTGACGGAAAGGTTGTCGGGAAAATCGATAAGGGTTTAATGCTTTTGATCGGAGTGGCTGAAAGCGACAGGGAAGAGGATGTTGAATTTGTCGCCGATAAGTGTGTTAATCTGCGTATTTTTGAAGACGAAGAAGGTAAAATGAACCGTTCGTTATTGGAAACGGGCGGCGAAATTCTGGCGATTTCTCAATTCACCCTGCTCGGCGATACACGAAAAGGACGAAGACCCAGTTTTATCAATGCAGCCAATCCGGAAAAGGGGAACGCATTTTACGAAAAATTTATTGAACGACTGAGAAGTCATGGCATTAAAGTACAAACCGGAATCTTCGGCGCGATGATGGATGTGGAACTTCTGAATTACGGTCCGGTTACTATAATCGTAGAAAGTAAATAGCGGCGAACAGATAAAAAATTGCTGTAAATCGAAAGAAATCGTATAATTGAACTCGATATTAGTAGCATTGATTCACGGATTTTGAATTTATGAATTCAGATATCTTCAAACGGCTTTTTAGCCTGAAAGTCACAAAATACATTTTGGGATTATTGGCTTTTATTTTAATTGTTCTTTTGTTTGACAAGGTGATAATGCCCTGGTACGTTCGTCTGGGCGAAGAATATGAATTACCCGACGTTGTCTCGATGCGTTTTGAAGAGGCAAAGGATTCGCTTGAACACGCCGGTTTCAGAGTAATGATCAGCGATTCGGTTTACGATCAAAATTATCCGCCGGGCTCGGTTATCGAACAAATGCCGCCAGCCTACAGCAAGGTTAAAGAAGGACGTCACGTTTATCTGAGGGTAAGTATCGGTGAAAAGCCGATTATTATGCCCAATCTGTTTTTCAAGTCGCCCAGAGAAGCCGAATTGATTTTAAAATCCAACGGGTTGGAATTGGGCGCAATGTATTACGAATATTCCGATCTTGCTCTGGAAAACGTGGTCATCGGGCAGTCTTATCCTCAGGGGCAGTTGGTAAAAAGGGGAACCAAAATAGATTTAACAATCAGTCTGGGACCTTTTCCAAAACAAAAGGTGGTTCCCGGTTTGGTGGGGAAGAGTCTGGAAGTCGCCAAAAGGCAGCTACAGCTTTTAGGAGTAAAAAACATTCAGCTCGAATATGAATACAGGGATAATATTCTTCCCGAGACGGTCATATCGCAAAGCGTGAAAGCCGGAACTCCCATCGAGAATGTGAAAGAAATAAAGTTAGTGGTCAGTCAGTTACCAATAAAAGAGGAATAATTGTGCCATATCTTGCGCCTTCCATTTTATCCGCGGATTTAACCTGTCTGGCAGACCAGATTCGGATTGTCGAAGAGCAGGGCGCGGATTTTATCCATATCGACGTGATGGACGGACATTTTGTTCCTAACCTAACTTTTGGACCTGTAATTGTGGAAGCGGTTAAAAGGATCACCAAATTACCGTTGGACGTTCATTTAATGGTTAAAAACCCGATGCAGTTTTTGGATTGGTTTGCCGCGGCGGGAGCAAATTACATCACCGTTCATCAGGAAGCGTGTTTGCATCTTGACCGCGCAATGAATCACATTAAAAACCTGGGCTGTAAAGCGGGCGTTTCTTTAAATCCCGCCACGCCTGTTCAAAGCATTCTGCATCTTTTGGAAAGCGTGGATCTGGTTTTAATAATGTCGGTAAATCCCGGTTTTGGCGGGCAAAGTTTTATTCCATATACTCTGGCTAAAATTCACGAACTGCATGAATACCGGCAGTCGCGCAAAACAAATTTTTTAATTGAGGTCGATGGCGGAATCAACGAAAAAACCGCCGAATCGGCGCTTAAAGCGGGCGCGGATGTTTTAGTGGCGGGTAATTCGATTTTCAATTCACATTCCATAGCCGATTCTTGCGCAGAATTAAAATCGATTATTGTTAAAAACGGGGGAAAGGTGTGAATCATACCCTTTCCTTTAAATTTGAATTGCAAAGGAAGGCAATTCACCTTTCAAGCGCGCTTATTCCTTTGCTCTATTATTTTTCTCATCAACGGTCGTTAATTCAGGCTATTTGTCTGATATTGGCGGTCGGATTTTTAACCGCGGATATTCTGCGACTAAAATTTGCCCTTGTTCGCAAATTATTTTTAAATATATTTGGGAAGTTACTAAGGGATAAAGAAGTTAAAAATCGCATTACCGGAGCGACTTTTTTGTGTTCGGGAATGGCGCTTACGGTATTTTTGTTTCAGGAAAAACAGGCGGTGCCGGCGTTGTTGTTCGCCAGCATCGCAGATCCTGTCGCGGCGATCGCAGGACGGGCTTGGGGAGAAAATAAGTTTTTTGAAAAATCTCTTGAAGGCTCGGCGGGTTTTTACCTGGCGGCTGCGGCGATCATATTATTATTCACCAATTACAGTTGGTGGGGATTAGTTGTCGCCATTATCGTGACTGTTGCGGAACTTTTGCCGTTGGGAATCGATGATAATCTTTTGGTTCCCGTTTTAACGGCGTATTTGTTAAGTCTGGGCTAAATTCAGAGGATTCGGATGAAAAAATACATATTAACCGGGTTGATTTTTTTAAGTATCTTTGATTTTGCTTTTGCCGGCGGCTTTAAAAAATATGCCGGGGAATTCTTAAACATCGGCGCCGGAAGCAGAATTTCAGCCATGGCTGGCGCAGGAACGGCTTTAGTTAATGATGTCTCCGCCGCCTATTGGAATCCCGCGGGATTGGTACAGGCTAAAGGTTTCCAAATTCAGTTTACTCATGGTAAACAATTTATCAGCAGCATTCAGCACGATTACATCGCCCTTTCGCATCCCGTTAACGAAAAATCAACCGTCGGTATTTCTCTGTTTTATTTTACGGTGAACGGAATCAAAGACAGCCGACAGGCGTTTAACGAAGCCGACAATAAGGTCGATTATTCAAAGATTAAAACATTTAATACCGGCGATTACGCTCTGTATTTGACCTTTGCCCGAAAACGCACCAAAGACCTGCAATACGGTCTTAACGTAAAAATGATCTATCGTGATTTTAATGTTGAAAATGCCTTTGGTCTCGGTTTTGATTTTGGTCTGCAATACCGCTGGTTCGACCAGGTGCGACTGGGATTGGTTTTAAGAGACGTAACCGGCACAATGATCGCCTGGAGTACAAACGAGAAAGAATTTATTACCCCTTCTATGCGCCTTGGCTTAAGTTATCGTTTTGAATGGCAGGCGACAGGATTGAACGTGCAGCCCGCGGTTGATCTTCAGGTGATGTTCGAAGAACGCGATTATTCCGCCCAATGGAATGTGGGACCCATGAGCCTGGATAGTTTTTGGGGCTTGGAAGTCGGTTACAAACATTTGATCGCCTTACGAGCCGGACTGGATGATTTAAAACGGTTTAACACGGGTATCGGACTAAATATCCCCAAAATATCTTTTGACTACGCCTTTACCGCCTACGAATCAGAACTGGGAAACGTTCATCGTATTTCGGTTCACCTATTTCTTAATTCGCTTTTTTAATAGTTTGATGCATTTTTTCGTATAAGGACTGTCCGGATATTCGGACTTCAAACGTTCGCAAATGTCTTTTGCCCGTCCGATGTCATTTAGTTTTTGACTGTAAATTTTGGCAGCCTGATAGAGATATCGGGGAGCGTTTTCCGAGGGCTGTTTAAACGAAGCCAGCAAAACGTAACAACGTGCCGCAGTATTGTAATTTTTAAATTTTTTCTCGAACACCTGCGCCATCGAATCAACCAAAACATAAATCGATGCCTCTCCGGCGTGTTTATTCAAATTCAACCCGATCAGGGTAATGGCTTCCTCATAGCGTTTGGTTTTCAAAAAAAGAAAAGTCAGCCGTTTAAACGCCTCCCGAAAAAGAGGATGTTCCGGAAACGCTTCGAGAAATATCCGATAGTTGTCGATTCCGGCTTGAACCGAATCCAGGCTGTCCGCGTAAAGTTCAGCCAAATAAAACTGAGCTCTGGCGGCATGTTCGTCTTTTGGGAAGGAGTTGATTATTTCCAAAAATTGATCGAGCGCCTGCTGAAATTTGCCGAGGCGGCGGTAATCTATCCACGCACTGCGAAACAGGGCGGCGGGGTAAAGAGGAGAAGTTTTGCGGAGAATGGTCAGTTCCCGAAAATTAGCCTCAGCAGTTTTGAATTTTCCCAGATTTTCGTTAAGGCTTCCTTTCCAGTACAATATCAAATCTTGTTTTGTATTCAGCTCTTTACAACTACTTTCGAAACGGTAAATTTCTTTAAGCAGGTCTTTGTTAAAACAATCGAGGTTAAGGGCAAATAAAAAGTTGTAAAGGTCAATTTGCGCTTCCGTTTTTGTCTCAAAAAAATGGTTGTGTTTTGCGTACTGCAGAATTTTTTCTTTTTGCTCTATCAGGCAGGCGAGTTTATTTTGGGATAGGATGTCTTCGATTCGACCGACGGCGTCTTTGACAAACTTGCTTTCAGGGTAGAGCACCGGAATTTTCAAATAGTTAATCAATGCC
>JAJRSN010000449.1 GCA_024278715.1 Calditrichota bacterium | reverse complement strand
TTTCACAAGCAGCCGCGCGTCTATTTTGACGTGGTTGTTCAGGTTTCCAACGACAAAGATTTTGTCAGCGGCGTTACAACCATTTTCAATAACGATCACGACAACTCCTCGGGTTTGGGCGTGGGCAAGGATAAAAACTACATCGAAACCGCCGAAGGAAAGCTCATCGACGCCAAAGGAGTTCAGGCTCGTTATGTCCGCTGCTATTCAAACGGAAACAGCAATAACGATTTGAATCATTACATCGAAGTAGAAGTTTACGGCAAACCTGTAAAATAAAAGACTGAGGTTCGGGGGAGCGGCGCTTCTTCAAACCTCTTTAAATTCACATGAAAACCGTACCCCAACGTTTAAAATTTTTCCCTGTCTTCTTTATTTTAATCATTGCGCTTAATTTACTCCTCCGTTCGTCGCTCCTTGACAGGCGTCCCATGCACGGAGACGAAGCAGTCAACGCGGCAAAGATGAATCAATTAATGAACAGCGGGATTTTCGAATACGATCCTTCCGAATACCACGGCCCCGGATTGTTCTACAGTTCGTTACCGATTTTAAAGTTGCAGGGTAAAGACAACTGGCTTCAATTTTCAGAATTTGATCTGCGCTTTGTCACCGTTCTGTTCGGAATTTTGCTGTTACTTTTACCCTTATTGTGGCGTTCGTTTTTACCCGATCGCCTGACTCTGTTAATCGCACTCGGCTGGAGCCTATCCCCCGCCCTGTTTTTTTACAGCCGCTATTACATCCACGAAACGGTTTTTGTCTTTTATCTTTACGCCGCCCTGTTCTTTTTCGGACGATACCTCTTTAAGCGCGACACGCTTTCGATTGTTCTTTCGGGATTAGCCGCCGGAATGGCGATCGCAGGCAAAGAGACATGGACTCTTTTTTTTGCCGGCTGGTTTTTGACAATTCTTTTTGCTCTGCGATTCGGAAAACAGCAGGTCTTTAAATTCGATTCAAAAACAGGGCTGCATCTGATTTTCTTCGTTCTTGGCGCGGCGCTGGTCACCGCTCTTTTGTTCTCTTCTTTCGGACAAAACCCGCAAGGCTTAAACGGCTTTCTGCGAAGCTTCGGTCACTATTTCAATCGCGCCTACGGAAGCGGAATTCATGAACATCCCTGGTATTACTATTTTCGACTTCTGTTCTTTTTTGATTCCCGTTCGATTTTGTGGGCTACCGAGGGCGGGTTTTTAATTCTCTTTTTTGTGGGAATCTATTTTTTGTTTTTTAAAGAATCATTTGCTAAAGGATCGGTTTTATTGCGCCTCGTTGCGTTAATTTCTGTTTTTACGGCGATCTTTTACTCGATCATTCCCTACAAAACCCCGTGGAATCTGCTGCCCTTCTGGACAGGCATGATCATTATTTGTGCCTTCGGTTTTTACCAATTGTTTTTCAGGATCGGAAAACCCGCCGCCAGATTCTCAATCCGCCTGCTCCTGATCGTTTTTACGGCGCATTTGATTTTTCAGCTTTACTATCAAAACGCCATACATTACGCTGATCCGCAAAATCCCTATGTTTACGCGCATCCCACGCCGGATATTTTTAAAATTGTCGAGGCTGTGAATCTCATTGCTTCCGAAACGGAAGAGCGGAGCCTTCTTTACATTCAGGTAATTGTTCCGAATGACGATTACTGGTCTCTGCCCTGGTACTTGCGGCGCTATCGGCAGGTAGGCTGGTGGAATCGCATCCCGCGGGAAATTAAGCCCGCGCCCGTTATCATCGCCGATACAAATCTGGAAGACGAACTCGCAGACTATCTTTACGAAATCCAGCCGCCCGGTGGGCGTCCGCTCTACATTCCTTTTTTCAGGCAGCCCGTTCCGATGCGTCCCGTAAAACCGTTGCTGCAAATTTACCTGCGTAAAGATTATTACGACCGCTTGCGATAAGGAGGCAAACGTTGATCAATACTTCTCAAATTCCTTCGGATCGTCTGCATTCTTTTAAACATTTTGCCATGAACGCGATTTTCGAGATTCGGATTGTCCATGAGAATTTGCCTTACGCTCAAAGCGCCGCGGCAGCAGCCTTTGAATTGCTGGATCAGTTGGAAAACGACCTGAGCCGATTCATCGAAAACAGCGACGTTTCGAGGATTAATCACTTAAAAAAGGGTGAATCCACCGTTGTTAGCCTTAACACGTTCGAATGTTTGCGGATTTGTCAGCGGATGTTCGAAGAGACCTTCGGCGCTTTTGACGCGGGCATGGGGCGGCTCATCGACTTCCGGAAGAACCGATCTCCCGTTTCGGCTCCGGTTAAAAGGGGTTCAATAAAATCGCTTGTTTTAAACGCCGATCGGTTTGAGGTAAAAAACGCAGCCGGAAACGTTTCCGTCGATCTGGGAGGAATCGGTAAAGGATTTGCGCTGGACAGGATGAAGGAGTTACTGCTGGAGTGGGACATTACAAACGGATTATTACACGGGGGTTACAGTTCGATTCTTTGTTTTGGCGAAATTAATTTTCCGCTTTCCGTTCACCACCCTTTTAAACCGAACACGGTGCTGCAGATAGTGCATTTGCAAAATCAGGCGCTAGGAGCATCGGGAACGGAAAAAGGAGCACACATCATCGATCCGCGGACAAGCAAACCGGCTGAAAAACAGAAAGCCGCCTGGGCGCTTGCTCCGACTGCTGCCGTCGCCGACGCGCTTTCCACGGCAGGTTTAATCTGGGATTCGGATGAATTCGACCGCTATTTTAAAGAGCATCCCAAATCGGGAGCGTTATTAATTGTTGAAGACTGCGACGGGAACCTTCGGCAAATTTCAAAGGGAAATTGGAATCAGCCCGGCTCGGAGGATCAGATTGGTTGAAAGGCAGGGAAAAAAGGAAGAAACCAGAAAACGGCAAAAATGCAAATCCGGCTGTATTTTTTATTTGCAAATAATTCCATTATTTTTATATTAAATATCATTATAAGAATACATCAAAAATCAACTCGTTCAGCATAGATCAGCCTTTTACAGGCTTTGTAACCATACA
Source organism: Calditrichota bacterium (assembly GCA_024278715.1). Lineage (GTDB taxonomy): Bacteria > Calditrichota > Calditrichia > Calditrichales > Calditrichaceae > Caldithrix. The sequence goes on along the minus strand of JAJRSN010000449.1, from coordinate 525 downwards.
AACTGGTAAAATGAACATGTTTTGCAAGGAAAGCATTTTTATTATTATGGCGATAGGCGTACGCTCGGAGATCCGTTTATATGTGGCTGTGCAGTGTAACAGAGGTGGCGGAGCTGCATTTAAACAAAGAGAATGTAGCGAAAAAAATCCCTGATGTTAATTTTTAAGAGGTTCGGAAAAATGCCTATATGATGTAGTTAAATTGTTTGGGCTTGAGAACCGGATTGTTGAGAAGGCAGAGATTCAAAATTTACAAGATTAAGAAAACAACAGATCGCAATAAACTTTTCCAATATTAGAAAAAAATGGCTATATTTAGAAAAGTTTTTCTAATATTGGAAAAATAGTTTACTAAGAAATGGGCGTCTAAACTATATGTTGTGCTTGCATAAGTGATCAATAGGCGCGGCAACCGAAGTATTTGATTAAGTTTAAAAAGTAAATAAAAAAAATAATTTAGTTTTGGCACCGTCAAAGGTAAAAGTAAATTACTAGATTTCCGGCTGCCGCTTGCATTGTGCCGGT
>JAJRSN010000448.1 GCA_024278715.1 Calditrichota bacterium | reverse complement strand
TCCGGAGCCGAAATTGATTATCATTCCCCCCATCCAAAAGCAACCCGCGCTTTGATTACCCGCGCCACTGACGGAACAATGAAAATCGAGTGGCAAAGCGCGGAAATCAAACAATCTTTGAACAAAAAATCGGTCAGGTTGGTGTGGCTTGCCGGATTGGGCTGCAACATGGGCGAAAAACAGTTTACCCTCGGAATCGATAATCAGCCTTTTGTTTCATTCAAAACCCGGAAAAAAGAAAACTGGCGGGTTGAAGGTAAAGACGGGGTCAATTTGAGCTTCCGCGGTCTTATGGCAGATCAGTATGGCGATCGGTTCGGCGTAATGGAGTTGGATGTTCCGTCAAAGATTATCGGTTCAAAAAAATCGCTGAAATTATCGATTACGGGCGAAAAAGCGGAGAGTCAAGCCTGGGTAATGACCTTTTGTTACCCGCTTAAAAACGGAATCGACGCGCTTTTGCAGCCGGCTATTATTAAAAAAGATAACGATTTCGTTCAACCGGCTCGATTGTTCGTTACCTATTTGGGCGAAAACACTAAAGCGCAAATTCAAATTGCGAATCAGGAACCGTTCAATAAAAGCATAAACTACGGAATTCACAGCATTGATTTTAGTCTTCCCGAAACAAAGAGCGAAAAATTAATACCCATTAAGGTGAAGATAGGCGGAAATTCTTATCAAACGGAAATTGTTCAGAAGCCGGTAAGAAAATGGGTGCTTTACCTTGTTCAGCATACGCACACGGACATTGGTTACACCCGTCCGCAGCAGGAAATTTTAGCCGAACATCTGCGCTACATTGATTATGCTTTGGATTATTGCGATTTAACCGACGATTATCCCGATGAGGCAAAATTTCGCTGGACATGCGAAGCCTCCTGGCCGGTTCGCGAATATCTGCTGAATCGTCCGCAAAAACAAATCGAACGATTTAAAAAGCGCGTAAAAGAGGGCAGGATAGAGCTTACGGGCATGATGTTCAATATGTCCGAAATCGCCGATGAAAATCTTTTAACGGGAATGCTGCAGCCTGTCAAACTCATCAGAGAAATGGGTTTTCCCGTTTTAACCGCCATGCAGGATGATGTCAACGGTTTTGCCTGGGCATTGGTGGATTACCTTTCGGAAATAGGGATTAAGTACATAACAATGGGCGAAAATTCGCACCGTGCTTTAAAACCGTTTAAGTATCCAACGCCGTTCTGGTGGGAGTCGCCTTCGGGAAAACGGGTTCTCGCTTTTCGCGCCGATCATTACATGAGCGCTAATTTTATCAGTAATCCTTCGGGAGATTTACAGGCGGTGGAAACGGAGTTGTTTAAGTATTTAAACGGGCTCGAAGAAAGCGGTTACCCTTACAATCGAATATCCGTGCAATACAGCGGATACTTTACGGACAATTCGCCCCCGTCAACTTTTTCTTCTGACATAATTGCGCGCTGGAATAAAAAATACGTCTTTCCGAAATTACGGAATGCCACTATTCATGAATATATGCAATACGCGGAACGGGAATATGGCAAAGAGCTTCCCGTGTACAGGGCAGCCTGGCCCGATTGGTGGACGGACGGTTTCGGATCGGCTGCCCGTGAAACCGCCGTTGCCCGTAAAACCCAATCGGAACTGATTGCCGCGCAGGGATTAATGAGCATGGCGCGTCTGGCGGGTTCGCAAATTCCGGAAGCCATGTTCGATAAACTCAGTAAAATTCAGGAACAACTCCTTTTTTATGATGAACACACCTTTGGCGCGGCGGAAAGCATCAGCGATCCTCTGGCTGAAAATACGATTGTTCAATGGATGAATAAGGCGTCGTTTGTCTGGCAGGCGCAATGGGAAACTTACTTGCTGCAACAAAAGGCAAGCGGATTGTTAATACCTTATCTTCAAAGGAAAGAAAGACCCGTTATTTATGTTTTCAACACTTTGAACTGGTTGCGCTCCGGTTCGGTTGTTTTGTATATCGATCGGGAGATATTGCCGGAGGATCGCTCGTTTCGATTGATCGACGAAAACGGAAACCAAGTTCCGGCTCAAATTGTATCGTCCCGGGCGGAAGGAAATTTTTGGGTTTTATTCGTGAAAGATGTTCCGCCCATGGGCTGGCAGTCTATTGAAATAACCCGCATCGATCAATCCCGCACAAAAGCAAAAGCTGTTGCCGAACCGCTTATTCTGGAAAACAATTACTACAAATTAATCGTTGACAAAAAAAAAGGAGTTGTTAAAAGCCTTTACGATAAGGAGCTAAAAATCGAACTGGTAGATGACACCGCGCCCTGGGGAATGGGACAGTTTGTTTATGAACGGCTTTCGGACAGGCATTTTATGTAAGTTTACCAATTAGGCGATTATTCGCGCGAAACGCTCAGCGATGTTCGGATAGAAAATGGAGAAGACGGCTCTTTGTGGCGGAGTGTAATAATCAAAGGCAAATCGGCTGCGGCTGTGGACGGGTTTCCCGTAAAATGTGAATTACGGCTTTTTAAAAATGAAAAACGAATCGATCTGATTTATTCGATTCGCAAAAAACGTGTCGAAGACCCCGAAGCAATCTACATCGCTTTTCCGTTTCGCAGTGAACGCGGAAAAATCTTTTTTGAAGCCCAGGGAGGAATCGTAAGTCCGGGTGAAAATCAATTACCCGGAACCGCCAGTGATTGGAACACGGTTCAAAATTTTGCCGCGGTTCGTAATGAACGATACCAGATTGTTCTGTCCTCCTCCGAAGTTCCGTTAATGCAATTCGGCAACATAAATACGGGACGCTATCAATACATTGCCAAACCGGAAAAACCGCACATTTACGGCTGGCTTCTCAATAATTACTGGACCACAAATTTCAGAGCCGCTCAGGAAGGAGACCTGGTCTGGCGGTTCTCGCTGACTTCTTCAAAAGATCGTTCCAACGCCTTTGCCGTTTCATTTGGCTGGAACAACCGCATTCCCATGCCGACAATTATTTTTCCTCAAGGAGGCAACAAAGGAAGGCTGCCGTTAAATGCCTTTTCGTTTATTGATAATAAAAACGTGGTCATGGCAAGTTCCCGTCCGCTCGAAAACGGTTCGGAAATTTTAATTCTTTTGCGCGAAGTAAACGGACGAAAAGTAAAAATCCGGATTCCGGAGTCCTTTTCCTGCTATGCTTCAAATGTATTGGGAGTACGCGGCGAAAAATTGAAATCGATTGAGTTAAAGCCGCTTGAGGTGCGCTTTTTCAGACTGGAGCCGAAAAGGGAAAATTAAAATCGGAAAGCCGGATGTTAATGCGACTTTCCGAAATTTTCGATTTTTTTCATTTTAAAAATTTATGTATTTGCTCTAAAGAGGTCTGTCATTGTCATTTCGATGAGCGCAGCGAAGAGAAATCTTTTGTCCTTGTGGGAGATAGAAGATTTCTCACTTCGTTCGAAATGACAGAACACGATTCTTAGAGCGGACTCATGTGTACTATTTGACCATCAGCATTTTGCGGGTCAAAATATTATCGCCGGTATTCAATTTGTAAAAGTAAATGCCGCTTGGCGCCTGATTTTCGTTGAAGTCGCGACCGTTCCAATTAACGCGGTAAGTACCGGCGGACAAAACGCCGTTTACTAAATTTACTATTTTCTGACCCTTTAAATTAAAAACTGATAATTCGACAGGAACGGAGCCCTTTTCCGATTCGGGAACACAGAAAACGATTTCCGTCGAAGAATTAAAAGGGTTGGGAAAATTTTGTTCCAGAGAAAAGGCATTCGGAATTTTCGATACTACACGCTTTGCGTCGTTTTGATTTTCGAGATTAGCCTGAACGGGACCGAATTCCTCTTTCGAACCGTCCAGGTCGTGCGATATTAGTTTGTACCAGTAGGTAAAACCAAATAGCACGTCTTTGTCTTCAAATTGATATTGTGTTTTAGCCGAAGTACTTCCTTTGGCTTTTAAACTTGAATTATTTTGGTAGTCGGCAATGGTAGCGTAGGTGCCGTTTTTATCGAGAGATCTTTGGATTTCGTATCCGAGTACGTCAATTTCCGATTGAGTAGTCCATTTAATAACAATAGATTGATTTTGCGGAAAAGCATTGAACGCGCTGAGAGTAACGGGTAATGAATTATCGGTATTGTTTGCGTCATTCGGAGTTATTCCCGTGGTTAAAGTAAATCCGAGCCAATGATCATTAAAAGTAATTAAACCCGAGACATTTGTATTAATGAATAAATTATCCGGCATCCCGGCGCAAATATATCCACCGTCCCAATCTTCTTCCACATAAGCAAGAACATAAATTTGCGAGGGGCTGCCGATATCCGTTCTGCTTATTCTTACTTCCCAGTAACCACTTCCTTTCCAATTAAATTCGCCAAAAGTGGCGTCGGTCCAAAAGGAACCGTTGTAATAGCGTTTGAATATGGAATTATCTACTGTTTTAAATGCATAATGATAGTCGGCGTTAAATGGCAACGCCGGGTCCCAGCGCCAGGTTTCCCCGTCTGTTGTGCCGTTTCCCGTTTTAGGGTTCGTTTGCGGATCGGTATCGATATAAATGTGATAAACTCGGTTAGCATCCGTAATTGTACCTGCCGGCGAACTTCCGGAAAAACCGAAATATAAATAGTCGGCGTCCCAGGTTATATAACCAAGCGCGGTGCTGCCGCTTGTCGTGGTAAATTGTTCCGTGGCAGTGTCAAAATCGTTGCTTCCGTCAATTACAATGGTGTGATACGTGGTGGCAAACGACTGTAAAATTAAAAGCATTAAGAAAGTTAAAATGTAAAGATGTCTCATGATTTCTCCTCCCTATACGAATTAGTAATAAAAAAATTAGTTACGAAATTTAAAGTAAAAAGTAAGCTAAATCACAAATCATAATTAAATTTTTCATATTTTTTCACAAATCCGCGTCAAAATAATAACTTTTAGGGGGGAGAGCTTCATGAAAAAGTCTTTCTTTTACGTTTTTCTTTATCTAACCGTTATTACTTTAAGCTCGCTTTTTGCCAATCCCTGGAACGGAAAAATCGTTCTTCAGGGATTTTGGTGGGATTACTGGAATAATAATTATTCCTACGATTGGGCTACATATTTAGCCGACCTTTCGCCTCGTTTACGTTCG
>JAJRSN010000447.1 GCA_024278715.1 Calditrichota bacterium | reverse complement strand
GACGCTCAAACAAAACGGCTGATCGATCAGGGGAAATTAGCGGATATTGCCCCGACGGTTCTTTATTTATCGGGTTTGGAAATTCCGAGCGAGATGACCGCAAATGTGCTCTTCCGAAAATAATCGGCAAGGACCTCGTTTTTCGAGGTCCTTATTTTTTTTCAATCCTTTTCTTTCCCCAGCCATACAATTTTTACTTTTGTTTTTCACATACAAACCGATAGTGTGAGATAACACGAATATTATTTTTTAAGGTAAAATGGTTCCTAAATTCATCAAAAATCAGATTATCGAGCAGGGAAATGGACACGACCTTGATCGACTAATTCAGGCGTGCAATCGTGAAGTGGTCGAACGATCTCTTTCGGGACCTATCATGTACACGGCTCTTATTGTTCTGATCTGGTTTACAACTACTTTACCTCAGGATTTTCCCCTCTATTTTTACATTTCAGGATCCGGCATCATCTTTTTCAGTTTTCTGCGCACCATCCTGGGCTCTCTTTATCATCGAAAAAACATAAAATTCTCAAAAAAATTTCGGAATGTTTTCATAGCGATTACACTTTCAATAGTCAGTATTTGGGGCGGGCTGGCTGCATTTGTTTTGTCTTATTACGGAATCGAACTGACTTCGCTTACCATTTTGGTGGTCATCAGCGGATTGGCAGCCGGGGGCATTTCCGTTTTATCGCCCAATTTAAGATTGTGCCAGGCTTATCTGACTATTTTATTATTGCCCTGTTTTATCATGGCTTTTTTTCTCGGAGGCGCCAAACTCTACGCCTGGGGTTCTTTAATTCTGTTTTTTTACGTTTACCTGAATATTGTTATCAAAAAATTGAACAACGAATACTGGCGGATGCTTTTTCATAACTATGAGCTTGAAATTAAAACACAGCAGCTGGAAAAAACAAAAGCCGAAGTGGAAGCGGCAAATAAGGCAAAAAGCGATTTTTTAGCTAATATGAGCCATGAAATACGCACCCCGATGAACGGCATTTTAGGAATGACCGAACTTACTCTGGAAACGCCTCTGAACAGCGAACAGAGAGGATATTTAAATATCGTAAAATCTTCGGCGGAGGCGCTTTTAACCATAATTAACGATATTCTGGATTTCTCCAAAATTGAAGCCGGAAAATTAGATATCGAACAAATCGATTTTAATTTTTATGATATGATCGGCGACATGATGAAGTCGTTGGCGGTTCAAGCCAGAGAAAAGCATCTGGATTTTGTGTATTCAATTGATCCGGGAATTCCCATCTTTTTAAACGGCGATCCCGTCCGCATTCGGCAGGTTTTGATTAATCTCATCGGTAATGCCCTCAAATTCACCGAACAGGGTCAAATTGTATTGATGGTAAAACCGATAAAAAAAGAGAATGGCGAAATCCAACTTAAGTTTGAAATTCACGATACCGGTATCGGCATTCCGTCGGATAAAAAAGATAAAATCTTCGAATCCTTTGTTCAGGCGGATAGTTCCACCACCCGAAAACACGGCGGCACCGGACTCGGATTAGCCATTTCGGCTCACCTTGTCAAAATGATGAAAGGGGATATCTGGCTGGAAAGTCCCTCGGATTATCCGGCAAGAAAAAAAGGCGGACCAGGAACATCCTTCTTTTTTACCGTGGTACTCAACGAAGCGTCACGGTTTGAGTTTCCTTCTTTAACGAAAGTCAGGAAAAATCTTAGCGGAAAACGCGTACTCGTAATGGATGATAATCCGATCAATCGTTGTTATTTAAGCGATTTACTGGAACGCAGCAATATTAAGGCGGTTGTTGCTGAAAGCGGAACCCGGGGCTTACAAATTTTATCTGAGGATAATAATTTTGATCTGATCATTACCGATTCCCAAATGCCCGAATTTGACGGATTTATGGTCGCTCAAAAGATCAGAGAAAATCCGCGGTTGCGGCACATCCCCATAATGATGCTTACCTCCGGCGGCATCCGAGGCGACAGCGATCGCTGCCTTAAAATCGGTATTGACGCGTATTTGCCCAAACCGGTCAAATTAACCGAATTTTTAGCCGCAATTCAGGTTACGCTGGGACGTTCCAAGGTTAAAAAAGAAGAAACTTCTTCGTTGGTAACACAATACACAATCCGTGAGGTCATGCCCAAATACCACATTCTGGTTGCCGAGGACAATCCCGTTAATCAAAAATTGACCGTTCGTTTACTGGAAAAAGCCGGTAATCGTACGGATATCGCCAACAACGGAGAAGAAGTTCTAAAAAAACTAAAAGAAAATAATTATGATCTTATTTTAATGGACGTTCAGATGCCGATTATGGACGGACTTCAGGCGACCCAAAGAATTCGTTCCATGGAAAAAAAGGACAAACATATCCCCATAATCGCGTTAACGGCGCATGCCATGAAGGGAGACGTAGATCGCTGTTTAAAAGCCGGAATGGACGGATATGTCTCAAAACCTATCAGCAGCGATGGATTTTTCAAAGAGATTGAACGCGTAATGAAAAAATTTCACCGTAATAATCTTTAAAATTTTAAGCCCGGCTATATTATCGTTTTCCGCTTCTTTATTTTAGTACAATCCCGCCGTATATTTTCTTTAAAATAAAAGAGGAGCCTGCTTAATGGAACCAATTTATCAAAAAATAGAAACCGTTTTTACCTTCACCCTGTTTTCGGTTAACCAAACCCCGGTTACTCTCGCCTCGATATTTCTGTTTATTTTAATGATTCTGTTTTTCTTCTTTCTTTCCAGATTTATCAATCGACTTTTAATGAAGCGCTTGCTGCAAAAATTAAACATTGACGACGGCATTCGCTTTGCCCTGCTGCGCGTCAGCCATTATCTTATTATTGTGATCGGAACAATTATTGCGTTTCAGTTTATCGGCATCGATTTAAGCGGATTAGCCGTGATCTTCGGCTTACTTTCCGTCGGAATCGGTTTTGGTTTGCAGAACATCACATCCAATTTTGTGGCAGGTATTATTTTACTGTTTGAACGTCCCATTCAAATTGGTGATCGTGTTATGATTGGCGACACGGAGGGTGATGTAACCGATATCAATATTCGTTCCACAACCATACGTTCTCTGAACAATGTTTCGATTATTGTACCGAATTCGGATTTTATTTCCAATAAGGTCGTTAACTGGTCGCACGGGGACACACGGGTTCGTATTGATATTGAAGTCGGAGTATCTTATGATTCGGATCTTGATTTGGTATTGAAAACGTTACATGAAATCGCTCAAAAGAATCCCTCGGTCTTAAAAAAACCGGCTCCGGATGTATTGTTGGAGAGTTTTGGCGACTCCGCCTGGAATCTAAAATTGCGTGTATGGTTGCGCACTCCCAAGATTCATCACAAAATTCGTTCCGATCTCAATTGCGCGATTGTGCGAACTTTCAGGAAACGAAACATCGAAATTCCTTTTCCGCAACGCGATTTACACATTCGAAGCGCTGTTCCCGTTACAGGCGTTTCCGCCCCGTCATCAGGATAAAAAATTAAACGAGTCTGGCGGAATTCCTGTTTCTTCTTGAATATTAACAAATTAAAGGGCGCAACTAAATTTAAAAATTCAAACTCTCCGGAAAAACGCCGATAACAACGCATATCCGGGAATAAATTAAATTAAAAGGAGTCTCGTTATGAGAAAGTTTTTCCTTGTATTATCCCTCTTCTTTTTAATCGTCGGGTGTGTCGCAACAAGCAAACCGCTTTATGAGAAACATGTGGTTTCGCTTGACCCGAGAGTTGACAAATGGCTGGTTCAAACTGTAAAAGATTCCGTGGATACTCTTGCTATTGTCGTGGTTTCCAACGCTCCCTTGACCGATTATTCTTTTTTAAAGAAATTGAAACGCAATTATTACACGGGTCATGTGACAAAAATTCAGCTAAAAGCGCTACTTAAGGACGAACGTATTGTGCGGATTAACAGCGGAGAACAAAAACTTCATTAAATATTCAGGAGCAAACAATGAAATTCATTTTTTTCTTGCTTATTATAGGAAGTTTGCTTTACGGGCAATTTATTGACCCTGCTTTGCAACGTATTTCTCAAAAACCATTAGCCAAAACCGGCATTACCGAATACCATTTATTGGTTCACGGAGACTTAAGATTAGGCGACAAACTGTACCAAGCCGGTTTTGACGTGCAAACAGATATCGGCGATTACGCAACGGTCATTGTTCCGCGGACACGATTTAACGATTTGTTGAAAATATCGGGAATTAAAAGCATCTCTTACGGAATTAAAAGCAAGCCCTTAAATTCTCTCGCCGTGAATTATCAACACGTTAAAATCGCTCACGAAAAGGGATACACAGGCGAAAATGTTCTGACCGGAATTATAGATACGGGAATCGATTTTTACCATCCCATGTTTTTGAAAAACGGAAAAACCCGAATTCTCTTTCTCTGGGATCAGACCGAAGACGGAGATCCTCCGCAGGGTTATTCTTACGGAACTGAATATGACCAAAATCAGATCAATCAGGATCTGTTGTCGGGAGCTCCTTACAGCATAGTAAAACAACGGGATTATCAGGGGCACGGCACCCATGTAGCCGGTTCATTTATCGGACATAACGAGAACATTACCCCTCCCGACACCCTGGACGGATCTGCCATCGGCGCGAATGTGGTTGTTGTTAAAACAAGTTATAAAAATGCGTATATTCTGGATGCCGTCAATTACATTTTCGGCATCGCGGATTCGCTGAACAAACCATGCGTCATCAACATCAGTCTCGGTCATCAGTACGGACCCCATGACGGAACCGACGATTTTAACAGCGCTATCGACAACCTAGTGGGTCCGGGACGCGTCATTGTTCGCTCGGCTGGTAACGACGGCTCCAACGCCGTGCATTATTTTGACGACAAGGTTGTCAGTACGTCCGACATAAAATTCAAATTTACGAAATATGTAACCGTCTGGATCGAAAAAGGAGACGATATACTAAGCGTCTCTTTAAAATGGTCAACCGGATCCATTACCAATGTTATTAAAAACGGTCATAAAACCAGCAACGGAATCGACGTTTATTTGCTTCCCGCCTCATCCCATCCCAACGGCAAGGTCGGCGCTTACATTTTTATGGAAGACAGTTCGTTAGCCAACGAGACTTTTACTCTGACCTTAACCGGCTTAAAAGACAACAATAATAACAATAAAATCGAACGCCACGCCTGGAGCGACGGACCGGTTTTTGAACAGCCTTACGGGGCGTTTTCTCAGGGTTCGCTTTACGGCTCCGATTTTTATCCCTACACCCTTGCTAACGACGCCTGCGCCACTCGTGTAATATCGGTCGGGGCGTTTATTATCCGGAATAGCTGGCCCGCGAGCGACGGCAATACTTATTATTATCCCAACAGCGGCGACGTTGGCGGAATAGCGTCTTACAGCTCCATAGGCCCCACGGGAGACGACCGACCGAAACCAGACGTGATTGCCGCCGGGACGATTATTTTATCCGCCCGCAGCAGAGATGCCAGTTACAGCGCCGCATATCTGCCTCCTGCGCCTTACACCGATTATTACGCCTATTCACAGGGAACGTCCATGGCTTCGCCTGTAGCCGCAGGAGCCATCGCTTTGTTAATGGAACTGCATCCCGATTGGTCTCCCGAACAGTTGATCGATTATTTGTCAAAACACGCTCAGGGTACAGTGCGCCCGGACGGAGTTACGGTGAGTCAGTTGCAGGTTAAGGAAAATCCCAACACTTGGGATCGTGTTTTTGGTTACGGCGGCATCGATTTAACCGACGCCTTTACTTCCGATTCCATTGAAATGCCCGATTTACAGCCTCAAACATTCGTGCTTTACCAAAACCAGCCGAATCCGTTTAATCCGGTTACTCAAATTAAATATTATGTTGTTAATAAAAATGAGCGCGTCACTCTGAAAATTTTTAACTCCAGAGGGCAACTCATCCAAACCCTCGTGGATAAAACTCAAAATAACGGACTTCATTACGTGTATTTTAACGGAGCAAATTACGCCACGGGCGTTTATTTTTACCAATTAAAAGTCGGCGATAAACAATCAGCCAAAAAGATGGTTCTGATGAAATAGCGGACAGCGTGACAAGGTTTGGATTTATGATTTTCGTTAAGGGTTAAGGGTGTAAGGGTTACTGGTTGCAGGTTGCAGGCTTCTGGTTATTCGTCGCTTGTCACTCGTTACTTGTTGCGCTTTACGCATTACGACCTTGTTACCTTGTCACTTCTTGTTAAGCGGGCTCCTCCGGTTTCCCGGCACGTCAAACCGATTTCACTGCTTTCTTACAATCCTTTTTTATTTTTTATTTTGTGTTTTTTATTACTCATCACGCGTCACACATTACGCATCACGTCTTTGTTACTCATTCCGTTTAACGATTAATCAACTCAAACCGCCAGGTTTTTAAATATTTTGAACTAAATAAAACATTGTTTAATTTAATTTCCTAGCTTAATTTTAAAAATAAAAAAACAATTTCGGGATTTCATTATGAAGATTCGGAATTATATTTTCATTATTCTTGTCTCTGTATCTTTTTTAACCGCCAAATCCTTTGATACTCAGAAATATCTGAATAAAATACACAAGCCCAAATCGACTTCGGGCTTTAAAATTTTACCTCATCTTCCTCCGATCAATCAGGACACGACTTCCGCCTGCTGGAGTTTTGCCACTGTTTCGTTTATTGAAAGCGAAATGCAGCGTTTCGGGTTAGACACGGTCCGCCTTTCCATGATGTATCCTTTTTTTCATGTTTACATCGAAAAAGCCCGGCGTTTCGTTAAAACCCGCGGTAAATCGCGGTTTTCTCCGGGCGACTTGTTTACCGGAGTTTTTGACATGGTTCAAAAATACGGTATCGTACCCTATTCCGTCTATCCGGGTCTGGTAAACGGACGAAAAACCTACAATCACAAGCGCATGTACGCTCAACTGGATTCCTTGATGGATCAGGTTAAAACATTGCAGGTATGGAACGAAGACCTTGTACTGCAAAAAGTGCGCGAGATTCTGTACAGGTTTATGGGCGTGCCGCCCCAATCTTTTACTTATCGCGGTCGATCTTACTCGCCAAAGACTTTTCTGAAACAAGTCGTACGCCTGCCGTGGGATCAATACATCATGGTAACTTCGTTTGAGTACGCTCCTTTTTATCAATTCACCGAACTCAAAGTACCCGACAACTGGGCGCACAACGATCGCTACTTCAATGTTCCTTTAAACGATTTCTATCGGGGAATTAAAAACGCCTTAAAAAGAGGTTACTCGGTGACTTTCGACAGCGACATCGGCGAACCTGGTAGAATCGGAAAATACGATGTAGCTTTTGTGCCGCCTTACGACATTCCGGGAAAATATATCGATCAACAGGCTCGTGAAATGCGTTTCCAAAACGGATCAACGACGGACGACCATCTAATGCACTTTGTCGGCTACCGCAGAATCGGCGGAGACGACTGGTTCCTGGTTAAAGATTCGTGGCGCACAGCCTGGGACGGAAAAGTACCCGGCTATTTCTTTTTTCACGGCGATTATGTTAAATTAAAAGTATTGGCTTTTCTCGTGCATAAAAAGGCTGTTCCGGAAATCGTTAAAAACATCAAATTAAGCCCTAACTCTCGATAAGCAAACCAAAGAAAAAAATGCTATTAAAACTTTTGCTTCGGCAACCTTTAAACGCCTGGCGTCAGCTTTCGCTGCTCAACAGGCTGCAACTTTTGTTTTTGGTAGCTGTGGTTTATGTTTATGCGATCACCCGGCTTAATCCTGTTTTTGAGACATTGGCTTTTAAAAACCGGCTAAATCCGTTTGATTTAACGCTTGTAATAAACGCAGCTTTTGCGCTCTATTTTTTAATCAGCGCGCCGTGGATTTTGACCCGATTGATTCACAAACAATCCGCTTTGAGCGAATTTTACACGCTTCCCTTGTCTTCTCGAGAACTGTTAACCATTCTCGGTTATTACACGCACAAATACTGGCTGCCCGCCTGGCTGTTGTATCTGCCGATCGCCGCCGCCGTTAGCCTTGTCGATCCGTTGATCGGATTATTCGGTGCCTTGCTGCTCATAGCTCTGGATATTGCCGCCTTTATGTTTACTGTTACACTGTTTTACCGTTTCAGGAACCAAAAAAGTTTCTACTGTTTCAGTCTGCTTGCTGCTGCGCTTTTTTTGGTTATCGGTTGGATTTTCTATTGGAACCGCCTTTCCTTGCTTTGGGTCGATCTGCTGTTTTTAACCTGCAGCCTGACCGGAAGTCTTTTTATCTTAAAACGGTTTTCCCCTTCTCTGGAAGAGCTCTTTCCCCTTACCGCAAAAGAGCATCAGCTAAAAACGCCAAAATTCTTTTCATTAAGCAAAAGCGGCATGATTTCCGTCCTCTTCGGAAAGGAGATGCTCAATTTATGGCGTAATCCCTCTTACCGAAAAAACAAACTGTTGCTTTTTACTCTTCTTGTTCTTTCCGGAGTCGCGGTATTTCGATTTTACCCGAATCGGGCTGTTGAAGTTTTTACGCTCATTTTATTCGGATTGATCTGGTGGCATTACAGCAATTTTTTCAGCCGGCGATATGTTTATTCGGAGCCGGAATGGTATTTTAGAATGTTGATCATTCCCTTTCGGCTTTTTGTCATTTCCCGGTTTCTGGTCGAATTTTTGTTTGTGCTTATTCTTTTGATCGGTTACAGTGTGACCCTCTGGTTCGGAGGAATAGGGATTAGCGAACACTGGCAACTCCTTCTTTTTCTGATGCTTTCTTCGGGCGTGATTCTTTTGACCATGATCTCTTTTCAGATCATCTTTTTTGACGACCCCAGACTGGCTGGCTACGCTTACCACTTTTCGCTGATCTTCTTTACCGTTATGATCTTAAATTACTATTTTCTCGGACCGCTGATTACCGTTCTGTTTTTGCTGCTCTTCTTTTACAAAAGTTATCGTTTTTTAAAGCGCTGAGGTTACCATGATTCAAATTGAAAACGTATCCCTGTTCTACGAATCGTATCAGGCGTTAAAAAATATCCGTTTATCGATTGACCGGGAGCAAATCACCGGACTGATAGGACCAAACGGAGCCGGAAAAACTTCGCTCATTCGCGTAATTCTGGGACTCATTCAGGAATTTTCCGGCGAGGTACGGATACAAAACCATTCCGCAAAAAAAGACCGCCAATGGATTAAACAACATTGCGGTTATGCGCCGGAAGAGACCCATATTTTTCCCTATTTGACTTGCAGAGAATTTTTAAGACTCATCGCCACTTTACGTAAATTACCCGATT
>JAJRSN010000446.1 GCA_024278715.1 Calditrichota bacterium | reverse complement strand
ATGATCGATGCGTCCCAAAAATTCCAGATTTCCGTCTTTCCGATAGCGCACCAGATCGCCCGTGCGGTACAATCGTTCGCCTTTACCGCCGGAAAAGGGATCCGGAACGAACGCTTCGGCGGTCAGATCGGGACGGTTTAGATACCCGTGCGCCAAGCCCGCGCCTCCGATGACCAGTTCGCCGGGAATCCCGATGGGAACGGGTCGCAGATTCCTGTTCAAAACATAAACCCGGGTGTTGTCGATGGGGTGACCGATGGGTAAATTTACCGGCAGAGCACTTTGCCTGTCTTGTTCGGTTGCTTCGTAAGCGGTTGAAACAATGGTCGTTTCCGTGGGTCCGTAAGAATTAATCAACCGCGTACGAGCGGGCGCCAGTCGGTTCCATTTTTGAACCGTTTCCGGAGCGGCGCGGTCGCCGCCCAGCACAATTAGACGAACCGATTCGGGCGCCTTTTGTCCGCTTGTCACAAGTTCAGCCACCCATTGCTGCCAGTAAGCGGTGGGCAGGTCGAGCACGGTTAACGAATGCTCTTTGATTAAAGCAAGCAGATCGTCGGCGGAAATAACGGCGTCTTTTCCGCGAAGAACCAGAGTTCCTCCAATCTGAAGCACGGGAAAAATCTCTTCCATTGAGGCGTCGAAATTGACGGTGGCAAACTGCAAAACCCGATCGTTTGCGGTTAAGCCGAAAATTCTTTGAACCGAAAGATTGTGATTTACAACCGAGCGGTGGGGAATTAAAACTCCCTTGGGCGTTCCGGTTGAGCCGGAAGTGTAAATGACGTACGCCAACTGTTCGGGATGAAAATGCGGGTCGCTTAAATTATCCGCGGAAAATTCGGCTAATTCTTTATCCAATGAATCGGCAAACAGGAGCGGCACCGAAAGTCCCTTAAAGATGGGCTCGAAATCGGTTTGTGTAATCAGTAAATCGATTTTCGAATCATTGATCATAAATTGCAGACGGTTTTGCGGATAATGCGGATCCAGGGGCACAAAGGCGGCTCCGCTTTTGAGAACGGCAATTAACGCCACAATGAGCGCCGGCGATCGTTCCAAGCTTAATCCCACTTTTGAGCCGCTTCCGATGTTGTTGGCTTTTAAATAGTTCGCCAATCGGTTTGCCCGTTCGTTCAATTCCCGATAGGTAAGTTCCTGACCGCCCGAAATCAAAGCGGTTGCCTCGGGAGTTTCAGCCGTCTGCCGTTCAAACAACCGATGAATACCGACCCGTGGCAGATCTTTTGAAGTTTGATTCCATTCCACCACCTGCTTGCGGTATTCTTCTTCGGAGAGCAATTCGATTTCGGACAGGCGAATATCCGGATTATCGGCAATCTGTTTTAGAATGCGAATGTAATGGTCGCAGAAACGTTTGACGGTTCCTTCGTCGAACAGATCCGTGTTGTATTCGATTCCGCCTTTTAAACCGTTGGGTCCTTGGGTGAGAACCAGAGTAATGTCGAAAAGCGAAAGTTTATTTTCCACTTCAAGCGATTCTATTTTCAGCTCGCCGGTGTCTATGGTTTTGGGAGGAATGTTTTGCAAGAGGAACATGACCTGAAAGAGCGGGTGGTGACTCAGATCGCGCTCCGGATGAATTTCATCGACTAATTTTTCAAAAGGAATGTCCTGATGGGCGTAGGCGTCTAATGTGATTTCCCTAATTTGTTTAAGGTAGCGGTTAAAGGACGGATCGTCGCTTAAATCGCTGCGGATAACCAGAGTGTTCACAAAAAAACCGATGATCTTTTCGATATCCGAACGATTGCGGTTGGCGATGGGCGTGCCTACGCTGATGTCTTTTTGCTGCGTGTAATGAAAAAGCAGAACTTTGAATGCGGCAAGCAGAGTCATGAACATGGTTGCGCCGTGCTGCCGGCTGAGATCGTTTAAGCGGCGGCTTAAATTCAACGGGATATCAAAAGAGAGGTGTTGCCCGTTGGAAGTCTGAACTCTGGGTCTGGGACGATCGGTGGGCAATTGCAGAGGAGGCGACCCCTTGCCCAGTTGCCGACGCCAGTAATTGAGCTGCCGTTCCAGAACCTCTCCCGACAGCCACTCGCGCTGCCAAGCCGCAAAATCGGCGTATTGTAACCGCAACGGGAGTAAAGGGTTGGGTTCGTTGTGCTGATAAGAACGATAAAGCCGGGCTAATTCGTCGATAAAAATACCGATCGACCAGCCGTCCGAAATGATGTGGTGCATGGTAAGAACCACCAGCCATTGATCGGATTGCAGTTTTAACAACCGCAGGCGCAGCAACGGACCTTTGCTCAACTCAAAGGATTGACGCGCTTCGTCCGTTACCCACTGCCGGATGGCTTGATTTTGCTCGTTCATGGGCAAATGGCTCAAATCCGTAACTGGCAGGGGAATTTCAGTTTGATCGTGAATAACCTGAAACGGCTTGCCGTCGCGGGCGTCAAAAGTAGTGCGCAAACTTTCGTGGCGCTGTACAAGCGTTTGAATACACCTTTTGAAAATTTCCGGGTCAAAATCGCCTTTAATTTTAAACGCGGTCGGAATATTGTACGAGGGGTCGCCGGGCTCCAACTGATCGATGAACCAGAGACGCTGCTGAGCAAAAGAGAGCAGCAGTTCGCGGTCTCTGAGAACGGGTTCGATCTCCTTTTCGGCAATGCCTTCTT
>JAJRSN010000445.1 GCA_024278715.1 Calditrichota bacterium | reverse complement strand
ATTGACCAAACCAGTACGGTATTACTGGAGAAAAGATAAACAAGAAGTTTTGCCATTGGATTAATTTATGTCTTACACCGAAGACACCCTCGTCCAGCAAACCACCGCCGAGTACCTGGAAAAAGAGCTACGTTGGGAATCGGTGTACGCCTACAACACCGAAGATTTTGGGCCGGACAGTCTGCTGGGCCGTTCCTCCGATCGAGAGGTGGTTCTGACGCGTTACCTGCGCGCCGCGCTGGTTAACTTGAACAAAGGCCTGCCGGAAACCGCTTACGAGGAGGCGGTGCGGCAAATGACAGGCATCTCTGTTACCCAAAGCCTGCTGGCCGCCAACCGCGAAAAATACCAGCTCATCCGCGACGGAGTGCCGGTCACCTTCCACAACGAAAAGGGCGAACGAGAGCGCCGCCGCCTGCGTGTAATTGATTTTGAACATCCGGAAGAGAATCATTTTCTCTGTGTGCGGGAACTATGGGTACGCGGAGACCTGTATCGTCGGCGGGCGGATATTGTGGGATTCGTCAATGGCCTGCCGCTGTTGTTCATGGAACTTAAAAATATTCACCGCGATATTCGTCTTGCTTATGAACAAAACCTGAATGATTACAAAGATACCGTTCCCCATCTGTTTCATCACAATGCCTTTGTGGTTTTAGCCAACGGAGTGGAAGCGAAAATTGGTTCAATCTTCAGCCGCTTTGAGCACTTTCAGGAGTGGAAACGTCTGGCCGAAGAAGAGCCGGGAGCGGTGGATATGGAAACCCTGCTCAAAGGCGTTTGCGACAAGCGCAATTTCATCGACCTTCTGGAAAACTTTATTCTATTCGATGAATCCGGTGGCGAAACAAAGAAGATCATTGCCCGCAACCATCAGTTTCTAGGCGTCAATCGCGCTATTGAAGCGGTCAAAGATCGTAAAAACCGCAAAGGCAAGCTGGGCGTCTTCTGGCATACTCAGGGCGCCGGAAAAAGTTATTCCATGGTGTTTTTCACGCGTAAAATACACCGCCGTCTTGGTGGTAATTTTACCTTTCTGATTCTTACCGATCGCGAAGACCTGGATACCCAGATTTACAAAACCTTTGCCGGCTGCGGCGTGGTGGATAACGATCGCGACCCCTGCCGGGCTTCCAGCGGTCGTCATCTGAATGAACTTTTAACCCAACACAAGGCTTTTATTTTCTCTCTTATCCAAAAGTTTAACCGCCATGTAGAACCAGAACAGCCTTACAGCGAGCGCGACGATATCATCGTCATTTCCGATGAAGCGCATCGGACCCAATACGGAGTGCTGGCATTGAATATGCGCAATGCCCTGCCCAACGCCAGCTACATCGGTTTTACCGGCACGCCATTGTTCAAAGACGATGAGATCACCCGCCGGGTGTTTGGGGATTATGTTTCGACTTACGACTTCCAGCGCGCTGTTGAGGACGGAGCCACCGTACCGCTTTATTACGACGCCCGCGGAGACAAGCTTGGCGTGGCGGTGGGCGATTTAAACGAACGCATTGCCGAAAAGCTCGAAACTCTGGAAATCGACAATATTGATGTGGAGCAGCGGCTGGAGCAGGAACTCAAACGCGATTACCACATCATTACGGCAGAAAAACGTCTCGATCAGATCGCGCGCGATTTTGTGCAACACTATTCCAACGCCTGGGAATCGGGTAAGGCCATGTTTGTTTGCATCGACAAAGTCACCTGTGTGCGTATGTTCAACCTGATTTCTCGTTACTGGGAGGAACGCATCGCAGAACTGGAAGCCGATCTGGACAAAACAGCCGATGAGCAAGAAGAGGCCTACCTTCGGCGGCAGATCAACTGGATGCGTGAGACGCGCATGGCGGTTGTGGTCAGCGAGGAGCAGGGCGAAGTAGAAAAATTCCGTAAATGGGGACTTGACATCACTCCGCACCGCAGACTGATTAAAGAAGGAATGGACTTACCAGAATCTTTACGGGCCAAGCCGCAATTTAAAAATCTGCAACGCATGGCGCTGGACGATGCTTTTAAGGAAGAGGAACACCCGTTCCGTATTGCCATCGTCTGTGCCATGTAGTTAACCGGCTTCGACGTTCCCAGCCTCTCTACTTTATATTTGGACAAACCGCTTAAAGCGCACACGCTCATGCAGGCCATCGCCCGCGCCAACCGCGTCCATAAAGGCAAAAACAACGGATTAATAGTAGACTACTGTGGCATTCTCAAACACCTGCGTAAGGCGCTGGCTACTTTTGCCGGCGTTGCCGACGCCGGTCATAAACGCGACGCCAGGGTAAATCCTGCAAGGCCGGAAAATGAGCTTTTGAGCGATCTGGACGAAGCCATTACTTTTGTCCGGTCATTTTTGCGTGAGCGTGGGGCGTCGTTGGA
This sequence comes from Calditrichota bacterium, assembly GCA_024278715.1. Classification (GTDB taxonomy): domain Bacteria; phylum Calditrichota; class Calditrichia; order Calditrichales; family Calditrichaceae; genus Caldithrix. The sequence continues at coordinate 1,146 of JAJRSN010000445.1, read as the reverse complement.
CGATATCATCCACAATAAAGGTTTCGAGCGCAATGCCGCCATTCTCGCAGCCAAAGAAGCCGCCAACGAGAACGATGAAACCCGCAAGCGATTCGAAGTGATGTGCCGGGAAGTGTTCAGGAAATTCAAAGCCTGCATTAACGTCAAAGGACTTAGCAGATACCGTGCCGACTATGAGGCGATTAACATTATTTATAAAAGTCTGCAGAAGGACCGCCAGCAGGCAGACATAAGCGACATCATTCGCCAGTTGCACCAGGTGGTGGATGAGGCCATTGTAACAAAGGGCGATCGAGTAGAAACGGAAACAACGGCTTATGATATTAGCAAAATTGATTTTGAACGTCTTCGTAAAGAATTTGATCGCAGCCCTGCAAAAAAAACTACAGTTCAAAATTTAAAAAGCGCCATTGAAACACGTTTAAAACGTTTATTAATACAAAACCCATTACGCACAAATTTTCAATCGCATTACGAACAAATAGTTGCTGAATACAACCGTGAAAAAGATCGCGCAACCATAGAACAAACGTTTGAAGCATTGTTGCGTCTGGTTGAAGAATTAAATGAAGAAGAACATAGAGCCATTCGTGAGGGCCTCGACGAAGAATCTTTGGCGATTTTTGATTTATTAAAAAAGCCTGATTTAAATAAAAAAGAAATTCAAAAAATCAAAGATATTTCGGTTTCTTTACTTAAAAGGTTAAAAGAAGAAAAATTACGAATTGACCACTGGCAAGAAAAAGAAGCCACTCGTGATGCCGTTCGACTTTCGATTTATGACTTTTTGTGGAATGAAGAAACAGGTTTACCAGTTGAAATCTATTCAGAAGACGAAGTCACCCAAAAAGCATTGGAGATTTTCAAACATATCTATCGCGTTTATCCAACCATCCCCTCTCCATTCTATGAAAATCTGGCAAGCGCCTGAATTAAAATTTGAAAAAGCAGTCGGCTCAAATTCCATGAAATTTTATTTCACTCCAAAAATGACAAATACCAAAAAATTCCTTACATTTTAAAAAAATTAATCACCGCTAAAGAAATGCGTGAGGAACCCATGACACACCTGGCCATTGTAGATGGCGTGCGGACGCCGTTTGTTCGCTTTAACACCCTGTTTAAAGACATTCCCGCCCACCATTT
>JAJRSN010000444.1 GCA_024278715.1 Calditrichota bacterium | reverse complement strand
ATATCCAATAACTCCGGAATATTTGCCGGGGTTTGGGCGGTAAAAAGCGCGAAAACTAAAACGGATAAAAAAAGTAATCGTTTCATAAAAAAATTCCTGTAAATCTGTTTATTTCACCTTTTTTATTAAGGAATAAAAATCGTCGTAAAACAAAGCAATTCTATCAACCGGGATTCGTGTGTCAACCGAATTGCTCTGATTGAAAGTTTGCCAATATTTCCATAAAGCTCCGTTTGAATATTTTTTATTTTTTAATGATGTCTCTAATTTAAAAAAGATTTGTATCTTTTTTAAATAAATTATATTTTGAACATGATATGTAATATGTTGCGCGGATTTTTTGCGGGAATTTAAGATGATTAAAAGAATAGATTTAGTTATTATCAAAGTCTCGGATACCCCTTTATTCCTTTGATTTTAAGGATAAGGGGTTTTTATTTATGCGCAGGAAACGACGCCTAAAGAATAAAGTTGTCAGGAGGTATTAAAGATGGAAAGAGCAAATCTGGATTGGTCGAATTTAGAGTTCCAATATGTTAAGACCGATTATCATCTGGAATATTATTTCAAGGATGGAAAATGGTCCGAAGCGAAAATCGTGGAAAATGATACTATTGAATTAAGTATTGCGGCAACTTCGCTGCATTACGGACAACAATGTTTTGAGGGGTTAAAAGCGTTTGAGCAGGTTAGCGGTAAAATCACCGTTTTTCGCGTTGACGAAAATGCCAGACGGATGGCAACTTCGGCAAGAAAAATACTGATGGAACCTTTTCCCGAGGACAAATTTATTGAGGCTGTTTATAAGGTGGTTCAGCTTAATCGTCGTTTTATCCCCCCTTACGGAACGGGAGCCAGTCTTTACGTCAGACCGCTTTTAATAGGGACATCGGGAATTGTAGGCGTAAAGCCCTCGGAGGAATATCTGTTTTTGGTTTTTGTCACTCCGGTGGGTCCTTATTTTAAAGGTGGGTTAAAGCCCATCAGATTGTTGGTGGAAGAAGAGATCGATCGCGCGGCTCCTCTGGGAGTTGGCGACGTAAAAGTCGGCGGAAATTATGCAGCAGGATTAAGAGCCAGCAAAAAAGCAAAGAGTCTCGGCTATAACGAAGTTCTTTATCTCGACGCCAAACACAAAAAATATATTGACGAGTCCGGTCCGGCAAATTTTCTGGGCATTACAAAAGACAATAAATATGTCACGCCCGCTTCGTCCTCTATTTTACCCAGCATAACGAATAAGAGCCTTAGGGTATTAGCCGAAAAAGAGATGGGAATGAAGGTTGAACAAAGAGCGATAGACGTCGAAGAAATTTTTGATTTTAAAGAGGCTGGCTGCTGCGGTACAGCCGCCGTGATTACTCCGGTTAAAAGCATAACCTATCGCGACCGCGAAGTTGTTTATTTAAATGATAACGAAATAGGCGAGGTTTGCCGTGATTTGTATGATCATTTAACGGGAATACAATTGGGCACCCATGAAGATAAATACGGTTGGAATTTTGAAGTACCCATGGATTGAAAATCTTTTTTAAAAGAGGAGAGTTTCCCGCACGGAAGACCTCTCCTCACTTCTTTTTTGAACGATAAAATAATCTGTTAATCACCTGTATCAGGGTTCCGATAATCTGCGCGATATTTTGTAACGGTTCTTTAATCTCTTTGGTAATTGTGTATTCCAGTTGAGAGATATTATCAACCGTTTTCTCCGCGGTTTTCATCACCCCATCTACTCTTTCGGAAACATTACGCACATTCTTCATAATATCGGGCAAATCTTCGTTAAGAATATCGAGCGTTTTGTTCAAACGACCCAGGGTATCTCTGAACCGTACAACAACCGGAATCAGCAAATAGACAAGAACCGTTAACGAAAGCAAAAAAATTACAAATGCAACTTCCCAAATCATAAGTTTAACCTCTAAAAATAAAACCGAATTTTCTAAATTTCAGAATAATTAATAAAAAAATTATCGCCTCTGCGCGCCGGTTCGGTAATTTTAAACCGGGCGAACAAATAAAACAAAAGATCGATCAAATTCCGCAAGAGGAAATATTTGTAAACGCAAAAATTATTTACTTTTTGAACCGCGTTTGGCTTTTTCCTGTTTCGGAGTTTCCGCGGCTTTTTCTTCTTCCGCGCCTTTTATTTCTTCTTCGAATTCCCGCTCTTCGCGTGATATTTCTTCTTCTTTAAAAGCAGCCTTGCCTTTTTCCAGAGTTTCGGAAACCTTTTGACGTAAACTGTCCAGCTCCTGTTTTAGCTTTGTTAATTCGTCTTTAGCTTTATCGTAAAGTTCTTCGCTTTCGTCTTTGATATTTTCGCGCACATCCCGACCGGGTTTCGGAGCAAACAGGATTCCGAGAGCAGCGCCGATAAAGCCGCCCATTAAAAAGCCTTTCATAAAGTTGCCGCCGTTATTATCCATGATATTCTCCCTTTTATTTATTTACAGTTTAACTGTTTCAAGTTAAATAAATTTTGGTTGCTTTTCAATAATCGAACATTGTTTGAAAAATATGAATCAAAAATGACCGCAGATTAACCTGGTTACGCAGATTTCGCAGATTAAGATTGAGGACGTTTTTGATGATTAGCTTTTGAATAAGAGAATTTATTTTATTTTCTGCATGCTGGCAGTTTTTTTACCGCGGAGTCGCAGAGGTTATTTACCGCAGATTAAACTGATTGCGCAGATTTCGCTGATTAAATTAAGGTGTTTTAGATTTGTAGTGCTTAAACAAGAGAATTTTTTCCCGTTTTAGTTTCGATTTTAAATTAAATTTGCTTTGTGCTCTTTGCGCCTTCTTTGT
>JAJRSN010000002.1 GCA_024278715.1 Calditrichota bacterium | reverse complement strand
TTTTAACGGCTTTGAAGTGCGTGACCGGACTTGATTTGAAAAATAGTTCACAGCGCTTCCGAAGTAACATGACCACCCAGTAATTCACGCTGTCGCCGTCCAGCCAAACACGGGTTTTCTTTTTGGCTAATTTGGGAAGACGCTTTTTGAAATCGTCATAATCGCGAATTTTAGCCAATTCCTTTAAATGCTTTTTTAGCGCGCGATTGACCTTTTTCTTGTGTAAGAATAGTTCCGCCTCTTCTTCTGTAATCACGGCGTAAGAAATTACTACGGGATTGTATTCCACGTCTCTGGAACGAATATTGAACGTCCAGGCAATGGAATCGAGAGTCGTTAAAACATGAGCTTCGCACCCTTCGGCAGCCATTTTCTGCCGAATGCGCTCCAGTTTACTCTCCACGGATTCGCCGGCGTACTTGTCATCCCACACAACAACCGGATCCAACGGAGGTTCGGGCTGGTCATCCCAGAGTTCATCGACTAAATTGTCTTCAATAAATTTCAGAACGATTTTGTGCGGATGTAATTCCTTTTGCCATTGCTCCGCCTGCCGGTAACTGATCACCTTGGGATCAATGCCCACGCTGTCGCCCGATTTTAATTCCTGTTTGAGAAACGACAACATGTCCGGCGTGTCGGGCGTTCCGATTTTGTAAAGATCAATTCCCGTGTCTTTCAATTGCTCCTCGGCTTGCAGAAAATATCGCGAGTCTGTCCATAAACCGGCTTTGTCCGCAGTGACAATTACATCGCCGGCTGAACCGTCAAAACCGCTGATCCAGGCGCGCCTCTGCCAAACAGACGGAAGGTACTCGCTGGAATGAGGATCGGTGCTCGGAATAACATAAGCCTGAATCTTATGTTTTTTCATTAATTCTCTTAATTTTTTTATTCTTTCTTTTATCATCATTCACCTCCGTGGTTATTTGTTAAGCGTTAAGGGTTAAGCGGCTTCTCCGGTCATCGTAATGCGTAATGAGTTATCTTCACAATAGCTCAAAATCTTAAATAATTCAACCAAATTATTTTTTGGAGAATAAAAAAGCATTTACTTCTTAACAACAAACATTTTACTATTTTCTGCCTACTGCTCTATGCCCTATGCCCTATGCTTTCCTACACTCATTTTTACTTCAAATTAAACAACTAAACTTCTAAACTCTTAACTCTGTAACTTTGTAACTTGTCACTATTTCAGTAGTCGCTTTTCTCTTGTAAGTACTTTAATCTTGAAAGAACTTTTATCTTTAATCTTGTAAGAACTTTAATCTTTCAATTCCAAAGAACCCAGCTCAAGCCGAACCTTACCCGCCGGTAAAACTCCGGATAACCCTGAATTATGTGGTACCGCAAACCCAGAGGATTGTCCATTTCCATAAAAAATCTGGCGTCTTTTACGGTGGCAACAATCTTGTAACTCAAAAGAAAGTAACCGTCTCTTTTACCGCCTGCTTTGTAAAACCGCTCCGCGTAAGGCTGATAGGCGATGTTCTTTTGCGAGCCGTACCATTGAATTGTGCCTGCGGCGTCGATTATCAACCGACCCTTTAACCAGCGGTCATGGTACATTCCCCGCGCAAGAAGCGATTGCTCGGCGCCGATCAAATCTCCCGCAAGTCCGAGCTGAGCCCCCAGCCTGAATTTAAATTTAAACAATTTTAACGTCGATTGCACCATGGCGACGGCAAAATCGCGTTTCGGATCAGCGTAAAAAGTATTGCCTGTAAAAACAATTTCATCTTTAATTCGGTGATAAATCAATGAAAACCGATTTCGGCTCCAGTTTCGGGGATTAACATTAAAAGAAGCCCTAAAAACAAAATGTTGCTCCGCATTCAGATTTCGGTTTCCCGAAATGCCTTTAAAATTAAAAAAGCGTTCGTGCACAGTTGGAAAGCGGCTGTATTTTTCCAAATCCAGATTCGCTGAAAATATTTTATTCTTCCAGTTAAAAGAAAAAGAAGGATCCCATTGAAAGGGCTGATCCCATAAATAATTGAGATTTAATTTGAGAGTGAATTTCAGCGAATCCGCCAGAGAAAAAGCGCCCATTGTCTGCAGATTCATCTCCGTATCGTCGTATTTCCTGTAGTAAACGCTGCCCCAGCTCTTAGTCTGACCGGCGTTTAGCAGGGTTCTGAAAGCGAATTTGCCGGCTTGCCAGTCTTTTATTCCCTGCACAAAATAGCGGTCAAAGCGGATGCGGTAGCGTTCCCGTGTTTCTGCCAAACGGTATTTCCGGCGCGAATCGGAAAACCCGGCGCGCACCTGCCAGTCTGTTTTTGCATCCTTGTTAAAATGGATCAGATGCGTAAAGATGTCTTCGCGAACTTCGTTATATCTGAATCTGCCGAAATCCTCGCGGTAGGCGTTCGGGAAATCCACATTCTCGCCGCTTTTGCGATAGAACGCCTGCATCAACAACCGATCCGAAAACCGACGGGTGAAGGTTCCGCGATAATGGTTTCCGCGGTAGTAGTTCGGCGTGTAATCGCGATTAATGCCGCCTAACTGAACGATTGTTTTGGGATTGATTTTTTGGGCAAACGTAATATCCAAATCGGTGTAACCGAAATCGCCTTCGCGATACATGATGCGGGTATAGGGTTTTTGCGGAAAAAGCTGACGCGAATAAAACCGGATGGCGGACTGGTTGTTTGTGGTTTTGAGTATGGCTGACTCCGCAGTGCCTTCGGGCATTTCCGCCCATTGCAGGGCGTCGGGATAAAGAAAGCGCGTATTGTACATGCCGTTGGTGGGATCGTTCAACAAATAATCGTTCCAAAAAACGGGAGTTTGCTGCGGGAAGAGATGTAAATCGGAAACAAAGCGCGGCATGCCCATGTCCAGAAAATCGAACACCTGAACGTCGGGTTGAACGCGGAAGACGTCTGCCAAACCGTTGTAATTCAGATACAGCAGATCGTCAAAATCGTAAACCGGATTGCTCAGGCTGTCAAATTGATTGCCGTGTTCGTTTAAAAGCGCACGGTAACTTTCTATCGGCGAAATCTTTGGCGCCGGTTGAATACTGTCCGCGGTTTGGCTTTGCCGGAGAAGATTAGCAGTATCCGGCTCGCTAACTGACTGACTTTTCAATTGACAAAGAAGCAAAACAAAAACCAAAACAGAGGTTGATAAAAATTGTTTCATAAGTGTTAACAACTACTTAATGGATTTTCGACAGACCGCACATTTTTACGGTTTGACTATTTAAGGAATAATTTGAGAATAATTTTAAAAGGAAGCAATTGAATTATGGAATTTGACTTCAAAAATCTTTGGCATTCTTTTTAATCCCAGCATGGTTTCCGCTTTGCTTTTTGACAGATTAAACGAATGCGCGATCAGGACCTAAAAATTATTTTGGAAATTAATAATGTGCGTAGTCGTTCATCAAATAGTTTTGCACATAATCGCCGATACCTTCTTCTAATGAGTAAAAATTTTTGTCATAACCCGCGTTGCGCAGTTTTTCCACTCTGGCTTCGGTAAAGTACTGATACCGGTCGCGAATCGATTCGGGCATGTCGAAAAATTTGATTTCGGGCTTTTTATCCATTGCTTTAAAGGTGGCGTTAACCAGATCAAGAAAGGTGCGCGCCTTGCCTGTGCCCACATTAAACAAACCGTTCTTTTCCGGATGATTCAAAAAGAACATGACCACTTCCAACACATCCTTCACGTAAATAAAGTCTCTCAACTGCTCTCCATCCTTGAAATCCGGGCGGTGCGATTTGAACAGCCGCACATATCCTGATTCTTTGATCTGATTAAAAGCCTTGAACACCACGGAAGCCATATCGCCTTTAAAATATTCATTCGGTCCGTAAACGTTAAAAAATTTCAAACCGACAATTTTATCGAACCAGCCTTCGCGCCGTGCTTTCAAGTCGAAAAGTTGTTTGGAAAAACCGTACATGTTCATGGGACGCAAAAGAGAGATTTTCGACTCGTCGTCCTCGTAGCCTTGCTCGCCCATGCCGTAAGTAGCGCCGGAACTGGCGTAAATAAAACGGATGCCGCGCGCCAGAGAATATTCAGCCAGCCGCAAGGTGTAACGATAATTGTTTTCTATCAAATAATTTGTGTCGCGTTCTGTGGTGGCGCTGCAAGCTCCCATGTGAATGATGGCTTTGATGTCCGGGGTTTTTTCCAGATAATCGAACAACTGTTCGCGATCAAGATAATCGTCAATATCGAGATGGCGCAGGTTTTTCCATTTGTCGTTGGCGCGTAAAACGTCAACGGCGATTATGTCTTTTTCGCCTTCCCTATTTAATCTGGAAACGATGCAGCTTCCGATGAATCCGGCGGCTCCGGTTACGATAATCATAAAATGTTCCTGTTTTTAATTTAAACTGCCCGTTCTAATTGTTGGTTAAGCGTGTAAGGGTTAAGAGTTAAGCGGCTCCTCCGGCGTCTGGTTACTGGAAGCTGGTCGCCGCTCCCTGAGCCTGTCGAAGGGAACCTGTCTATTTACTTTGTTACTTTGTCACTTGTTACTCATCACGGCTTTCCGCTTCTAACATTTGTTTTACGTAAGGCGGTAAAACAAACGATGCCTGATGAATTTCGGGACTGTAGTATTTTAATCCGTGTTTCTGGCAAAATTCACCGACCTCTGCCGCATCGATAGCTTTTGGATTCAGATCGCCTTTTGTTGCGATCTGCGCGCTCCACATTCCGGTGGGATAGGTGGGAACATGAAAAAGCATCACATGGGCGCGCCCGTCTCCGAAAATGTCCCGCAGAGTTTTATGAATTTCGACAAATGTTTTATCATTAAAACGCGGCGCTTCGCCCTGAACCACCAGCACGCCGTTATCATTTAAAATCCGGTGACAATTCCGATAAAACTCGGTGGAAAAAAGACCCTCGGCGGGACCGACCGGATCGGTTGAATCAACTACAATCAGATCATAGGTATCGGCGTCCGACTCCGCCACAAACTTAATACCGTCTTCGATTTTCAAATTTAGCCGGGGATCGTCAAAAGCGGCGGCAATTTGCGGTAAAAACATTTTGGAGGCTTCAATGACCTTTTTATCGATTTCCACCATGGTGACATTTTCCGTTTCGGGATGTTTCAGAACTTCGCGCACAACGCCGCCATCGCCCCCTCCGATAACCAGAACGTTTTTAACCCGTCCGTGCGCCATCATCAGCGGATGTGACATCATTTCGTGGTAATGAAACTCGTCCTTTTCCGTACACATAATAATGTTGTCGATGGTCAGAGTTTTCCCGAAGGCATAAGTTTCCAGAACCTTAACCCGCTGAAAGGGCGAACGTTCATTGTACAAAATTTCTCCGGTGTGGCGCAAAGAGAGCGCGATATTCTTGTCTTTATCGGTCAGCCAGACGTTTCTTTCGAATTTTCCTTCCTCTATAAATCTGGCAAATTCGTCACGCATTTCCGTAACGTCAAAATCGATTCGTTTTAAAAGATTTAACGAACCGCGGCGCATTTCCAGGGCGGAATAATTCTGGGCTTTAAACACATTCTTCAAATGATCAAACGCTTTCCAGGGATCCACCGTGTCGCCGCAAGTGAACAAATCAACGGCGGCGTATTGATATTCGGGCCAGGTGTGTACCGCTAAGTGACTCTCCTGAATTACAACCACGCCCGAAACGCCGTAAGGCGAAAAATAATGAAAAGTGGAATTAATAATTGTGGCATTGGCGCTGTCTGCGGCTTCTAACATGCCCTGTTCGATTGTTGTTACTTCGTTTAACACATCCGGATCACAGCCCAGAAATTCAACAAGTATATGTTGTCCTAAAGCATTCATTGCAGTTTCTCCGCTCAAAATTCGACCAGTATTTTGTTTAATTCAATTAACGGAATATACGCTAAATTTGTTAATTTTAGCAACATAAATGATTGTTCACAACAATCGCTAATCAGCCGGCATCCGTTGCTGACAATAAAGCGTGACGCGGCGGAATTTTTAATTTTAAGATTTGATTAAATTTTTTTAAGTTAGTTACAATAAATTTTTGTCTTGGATGCTAAAATATTAATAAATTCAAACAGATTAAACATTAACGCAGAAGGGCTCCACAATGGGCGAACAAAGAAAATTGCACAGGCGGCACCTCATTTATTATCTCCGTGTCTTTGACCGAGAAACGGGCGAAGTAATCGGGCATCTGATCAACATCACTCCCGAGGGAATTATGGTCATAAGCGAAAATCCTCTTGAAACTAACAAGACCTATAAATTAAAGATGGATCTGCCTTCGGATATTTTTGAAAAAACAGAGATTGAATTTGACGCCGAAAGCCGCTGGTGTAAAAAAGACGTCAATCCCGAGTTTTATGACACGGGATTTAGTATTCTCAATCTCTCTTATCACGACGGGCGACTTATTGAAAGACTGATTGATGATTACGGATTTCGTTCCTGATACGCTTTACTTAAGCGGAGCAGTTTTATGACCAATCCCTTTCTTATCGGTGAAAAAATCTATCTTCGCTCTCCTTTGCCGGGCGACGAAAAAATCTATGCCCTTTCCGAAAACCACCCCGAGGCGCGTTCCTATTTGTACAACGCCTTACCCACCTCCCCGAATTGGCAATGGGAACAGATTCAGAATAAAATGAATGATCACAATACCATCCTGCTTACAATAGCCACAATTAACCCGGATGAGCCCGTCGGGAATACCGCCTTTGTCCGAATCGATTGGGTAGGGCGCATGGCTACTTTTTACATCGCTATTGCGGAATCCGAAAATTGGTCCAAAGGGTATGGCTCCGAAGCGACGCGGTTGATGGTTGGCTATGCCTTCGAAACCCTAAATTTTAATCGGGTGCAGCTTCACGTAAGCGCGGAAAATGAACGCGCGGTTAAAACCTACCAAAAAACCGGTTTTCAGATTGAGGGCACCTTGCGCCAGGCGATGTTCTTCGCAAATCGGTATCACGATTTTTATGTGATGGGAATATTAAAACAGGATTGGGAAAAAATAAATATCGGCAAATAACAATTGACTGCCGATATGAATCATTCCGTAAAATGCCCGGACCTTTTGACGCTTCTCCTTTAAACCTTGCAGCCGTAGTTAATCGTTTTTTTAAGGTTCCCGCGTGTAGGGCGTTATTTTACGTGTAGTCAGTGTAATCCGATTAATTTGTGGTTAAAGAAGGGCTTTCATCCGAAAGCCCTTCCGTTTATGGGAGATTACCTTAAACTTAAGCGTTGGCTTTTTCAAATTTGTTCATAAAATCCGTCAACTTTTCCACTGCTTCTAAGGGAACCGCATTGTAAATAGAAGCGCGGATTCCGCCGACCGAACGATGTCCCTTTAATCCCAGCATGCCGTTTTCCAGCGCTTCTGCCACAAACTTTTTCTCTAACTCTTCCGAAGGCAAACGAAATGTGATGTTCATTAAAGAGCGGCTGTTCGCTTTGGCTGTTCCGCGATAAAACGAACTCCGATCAATTGCATTGTAAATCATCTGAGCTTTTTGTTTGTTAACAGCTTCAATTTTCTCCAGTCCGCCCTGTTCCTTCATCCATTCCAGCACCAACTTTACGATGTAAATCGCGAAAGTCGGAGGCGTGTTGTACAAGGAATCTTTGCCGCCGATAATCTTGTAGCTTGTCATGGTCGGAATGTTGTCAGGACTTTTTTCCAGTAAATCTTCACGAATGATAACAATGGTAACGCCTGAGGGTCCCATGTTTTTTTGAGCGCCGGCGTAAATTAATCCGAATTTGCTCACGTCGATCCGGCGGCAATTAATATCCGAAGACATATCAGCAACCAGAGGAACGTCGCCGGTATTGGGATATTCGTGAAATTGCGTACCGAAAATCGTATTGTTGGAGGTAATGTGCAAATAGGCGGCGTCAGGCGAAACCTTGAAATTTGTGGGAATGTACGAAAAGTTGTCTTCTTCGGACGAGGCAGCCACGTTTACTTTTTTCCCTAATTTCTGCGCTTCTTTGACGGCTTTGGTTGACCAGCTTCCGGTATTCACGTATTCGGCGAATTGACCGTTTCCTATCAGGTTCAATGGTATGGCGGCAAATTGTAAGGTCGCTCCGCCCTGCATGAATAAAACTTTGTAATTATCCGGAATGTTCATGATCTCTTTCATCAATCGTTCGGCGTCCTTAATAATGCCGTCAAACGTTTTGGAGCGGTGGCTCATCTCTAAAACGGAAATCCCTTCTCCCTTATAATTGAGTAAATCCCTTTGCACTTCTTCCAACACGGGTAAAGGTAAAGCAGCCGGTCCCGGATTAAAGTTAAAAATTCGCCCTTTCATTTCGTCACTCCTTCGCTTATTGAACATCGTTAATTATCACAAATTAATTATTAGAGAATTAAGTTTAAAAAACAATCATATTCAATGCCTTATTCAATAAGTTTCCGTATATCGGAACTGTTATTTTCCGCGCAATCTTTGTAATCAGCTTAATCTGTGTTCAATTTTATTTCGATAAATTTCCTGCAACACGCCGGATCATCCCGATAAATATTAGTAAACTTTCGTGAATTAAGCCCGATCTTTTCCGCGCAATCTGCGTAATCAGCTTAATCTGTGGTTATTTTTTTCACATATTTTTCGGTTGCCTTTAATATAATAATTCTTACATTAAAACTGAACTTAAATTTTCGGAAAAATAAAATATTTTGGGAGGAAAAGGCATGAATTCGCGAATTAAGTGGTTGGGCTATATCTTTCTTGTGCTCGGAATCATTTTTTTTCTTGAAAATCTGAATGTCTTTTTGTTGAACTGGTCGCTTTATATCATCTTAGCGGGTATCGCCCTGTTCCTTGGATTTTTTCTGAATCGCGAGTTGAGCGTTTTTTTACTTCCGGCGACAATTTTGGTTATTTACGGCGCGCTTTTCTTTTATTGCCAGGTTACGGAATGGCAAAAACTGGAAACCTTGTGGCCCGCGCTGCTGATCGCTCCCGGGCTGGGATTTGTTCTTCTTTACATTTTAAAAAAAGACACAAACAAATATTTGTTTCCCGGCGGAATACTTCTGCTTTTCGGCTTACTCTTTTTTGTTCGTAAAATTCAATACATTAAATATTGGCCCGTTATCATAATTATTGCCGGAATTGTCCTGTTAGTTCGGTA
>JAJRSN010000443.1 GCA_024278715.1 Calditrichota bacterium | reverse complement strand
TACCTTGAAAGCTCGGACAGCAGCGAAAAGAAAAAAGCAAAGAAAAGTAAAAAAGAATAAATAAGTTCCCGCAAACCCGTAACGGCAAAGTAAAAAAACAACGGTTAAATTATTAAATTGACGGCAGGCGGCTGCCCGACCCCTCTTCAATTATTTCTTATTCATGGCTGCGTTTTATTTTGAAAGTTGACGAATTGTGTATTACATTCAAGCAAAATTCATAAAGTTCGGGAAGAGAGCATGCATTACTACGTAAATGTTAGTTTTGCCAATATCTATCGAAAACCAACCTTTCACGGCGAAGTGGATACCCAGGCGGTGCTGTGGGAAAAACTGGAAATGTTGGAAAAAATCGATCCGTTTTTACGCGTGGAAACCGAAGACGGCTACGAAGGATGGATTAACGAACATCAGGTGAGTTGCTGCGGTAAGCCCGGGGAACAACGGAAGATGATCACCGCGCCGCGCTGCGATTTTTTTGAACAACCCGATTCCGGCAGTCAAATTGTGCGTCACGGAGGCGCGGGCTCAAAAATACCGGTGCTTGAAGAACAAAACGGCTGGATCAAAACCCGTTTTCCCGATGAAAAGGAAGGGTGGATTCATTCCGATTGTTTTGAACCGTTACCGCAATTTACACGCGATAATTTTGTGGAGTACATTTCGCGCTTTTTGGGCACTACCTACGTTTGGGGAGGGAAAACCCCGTACGGTTTGGATTGTTCGGGTTTTGTGCAGTTAGCGTTTAAACTTTTCGGGAAAAATATCCGCAGAGACGCCTGGATGCAATTTGAAGACGCGGTTAAAATTTCTTCCGATCCTTTAAAGGCGGACAAGGGCGATCTCTATTTTTTTGCCGAGACAGGCGAAAAAATAACCCACGTGGGAATAGCTTTGGGAAACGGACATTTTATTCATGCCCGGGGAATGGTGCGCATAAATTCCCTGGTAGAATCCGATCCTAATTTTAGCCCGGAGCTGTTGAAAGATTTTGTGGAAGTAAGAACCTTTTTTTAACTCCGAAGTTTAACAATTTCTGATAAGCATATTGTTTTTGGGACAATATTTTTATACTATATTTGATTGATAAAAAATATTGGATGGAGAGGACAATACGCGCAATGTTAAATCGTAAAGTATTAGTCCTGAATCAGAATTACGAACCGTTGACCATTTCAACGGTCAAAAGAGCCATTATTCTGATGTATTCGCAAAAAGTGGAAATGGTCGAAAAATATGATGCGGTGATTCATTCCGTTTCCACCAGCATGCCCTGTCCGAGCGTTATTCGTTTGCATAGCTATATTCACAAACCCTTCAGAGAAGTGGCGTTGAATCGCAAAAACATCTTTAAGCGCGATCAGCACACCTGCCAGTATTGCGGTAAAAACAACCGACCCATGACCATTGATCATGTAATTCCCAAAAGTTACGGAGGAAAGGATACCTGGGAAAACCTGGTTTGCGCCTGTCTTGTCTGTAATTCCAAAAAGGGAAACCAAACGCCGGAAATGGCGGGAATGAAGCTCCTGAAAAAACCGGCAAAACCGTCGCGACTTTTTTACCTGCAGGTTCTCGCCGGAAGACCCCACCCCACCTGGAAGCGGTATTTGTTCATTTTTTAAAATTGCGGATAGAAATTTGCGCGAACATTTACCCGATAATGAATTTCATTCCCCAAGTCACAAAGTTAAAAATCCGATGCCTTTTCGACAGCCTTTTTCATTTTCATTCGGAGTTTTTTTTGTGAAAACCGGTCGCTTTGCGGTTCACAGTGCGCCAAACAATTAAAGAAAGAATTTCAAATTTAAAGATCGGATTTAATTTAAAATGTTTTGCCGTACTTTTAGATTAAAACTCAGGTTGTGAGTCAGTCTATGTTTTTGTAAATTAAATATTCTGAATTAATTCAAACAGGAGTTACCATGCAGAAAAAAAGGATTTTAAGCGGAATGCGTCCGTCCGGGCGTTTACATCTGGGCAATTATGCGGGAGCGCTGGAAAACTGGGTAAAATTACAGGAAGAATACGATTGCTTTTATTTTGTAGCCGATTGGCACGCCCTTACTACAAATCCCTCCGCCGCTTTTGAAGTTAAAGAAAATACCGTTCAAATGATCATAGATTGGTTAAGCGCGGGTATTAATCCCGAACTTCCGATTTTTGTGCAATCGAGCGTCAAGGAACACGCGGAGCTGCATTTGATTTTTTCCATGCTGATAACAAAAGAGCGTTTGGAGCGCAATCCCACTTTAAAAGAACAAATCAGAGACCTGAACGCCGAGACTACCGTTTACGGTCATCTGGGGTACCCCGTATTGCAGGCTGCGGACATTTTAATTTACAAAGCTAATTTGGTTCCCGTGGGCGAAGATCAGGCGCCTCATGTGGAAATCACTCGCGAGATAGCCAGAAAATTCAATCAGATTTACGCGCCTGTTTTTCCTGAGCCCGAAACCAAGTTAACCACATTTGCGCGTTTGCCGGGTCTCGACGGCAGAAAGATGGGAAAATCGAACAATAATTTTATTTTAATTTCCGATCCGCCGGAAGATATCGCCAAAAAAGTACGGATGGCTGTCACGGATCCGCAAAAGGTGCGAAAAGGCGATCCCGGACGACCGGATGTGTGTAACGTTTTCAAATACCATCAAAAGTTTAATCCCCAAGAGGAATTGCAAATTCGCAAAGATTGCGAGAGCGGCGTTTTGGGGTGCGTGGCTTGTAAACAAAATTGCGCCCGAAAAATCGCCGACTTCTTTGCGCCTTTCCGCGAAAAACGCGTTTATTACGAAAATCACCTCGATGAAATTCACGATGTTTTAAACGAAGGAACGAAAAAAGCAAAAGCAGTTGCCCAAAAAACAATGGATGAAGTCCATAAAGCGATGAAAATGGGATGAGATACAGAATTAAATTAGACATATTCGAAGGACCCTTCGATTTACTGTTGTTCCTGATTCGCAAGAACGAGGTCGATATTTACGACATCCCTATCGCCGATATTACGGAGCAGTTTCTGGAATACATCGAGGCGCTGCAGATTCTCGATTTGAACGTCGCCGGTGATTTTATCGAGATGGTAGCCATTTTAATGCACATCAAGGCGAGAATGCTTCTGCCGAAATCGCCTCTGGAAAGCGACGACGAACACGAAGACCCCCGCACCGAATTAGTGGAGCGGCTTTTGGAATACAAACGATTCAAAGAGGTATCTTTTGAACTGCAAACCCTGGAATCCGAGCGCCGGAAGTATTTTCCGCGTCGCGATTTTAAATTCATAACTTTCCCTGAAAATATCTCGACCGAAGAATATCTGGAAAAAGTTACCCTGTTCGATTTGATGATTGCCTTTAAACGCGCTCTTGAAAGCATGCCCAAAGTCACTTATCATGAGGTCAGACGAATCGACGTGACGGTTGAGCAGCAAACCGAGTTTTTACTGGAACAATTGCGGCAAAAGCAAATGATTTTATTCCAGGATCTGATGAAGCAATTCAAAGAGAAAATTCTTTTGATCGTCACCTTTATCGCTTTACTGGAATTGGTTCGAAAAGGAGAGGTGGTTGTAAGGCAATCGGGTGTTTTTGACGATATTCGAATAAAACTAAAAGATGCGGCTTAAAATGGAAGATAAAACAATTCAAATAATCGAAGCGTTGATTTTCGCCAGTGATTCTCCGCTGCCCGTCAATAAAATAAAAGAAATTATCGAAGGAATCGGCACCCGTGAAATCAGAGCAGCCGTCAATAAGCTCAACCAACGCTACGATGAGTTGCCGTCGGCTTTGAAAATAGTAGAAGTGGCGGGCGGTTTTCAAATGGTAACCCGTCCGGATTACGCCGATTACCTCGCGAGACTTTACAAAAGCAGGCAAACCCATCGTCTCACTCACAAGGCGTTGGAAACCCTTGCCATTATCGCCTACAAGCAGCCTATCACCAAGCAGGAAATGGAGCACATCCGCGGCGTAAATGTCGATGGCGTGGTGCGTACTCTGATCGAACGGAATCTGATTACTGTGGTGGGCAGAGAAAAAGCGCCGGGTAATCCGTTGCTTTATGGAACAACCAAAGAATTTTTAGAATATTTCGGTTTAAAGAGCCTGGACGATCTGCCAAAGTTAAAAGAAATAGACGAGCTTTTAAAAGGCGATGAAAAGTTTCTGGAAAGTCTGGATCAGGTTGTTCTGGAACAAATGGCTCCGGAGGAATTGGGGATAGCAAACGCTGAAATAAATCAGGATGAAAATAAAAACGAATCCGATGCTAAAGAAAATGATCAAGACGAATCTTCTTGATTAATTTAAGTGGAACCTAATCCGGTGAATGAACGATGATACGATTGAACAAGTTTTTGGCGCAGGCTGGAATTGCTTCGAGAAGAAAATGCGACGACCTGATTTTAGCGGGCTATGTAACGGTAAACGGTAAAAGGGTTGATCAGGTTGGCGTGGTTATTGACGAAGAAAAAGACGTGGTTACTTTTAAAGGGAAAAAGGTAGCCCCTAAAAAGAGATTTACTTATATTGTTTTAAATAAACCGAAAGGCGTGGTAACAACCGCAAGCGATCAATTTCGCCGGAAAACCGTGCTGGATTTAATTGCCGTTCCCGAACGAATATTTCCCGTCGGTCGTCTCGATTACAATACCACGGGAGTTTTGCTGCTTACCGATGACGGCGAACTTTCTTACCGATTGCTTCATCCGAATTATAAAGTTAATAAGATTTATCGCGTGCTGCTGAACAGGGTAATACGTCCCGTGGATCTGTACCATTTGAGCCACGGGGTGGAGTTGGACGGCAGAAAGACTCAATCCTGTAAAATAACCGAGTTGCGGATCGTCGATAACGGCAGTCTTTTGGAAGTTGAATTGACGGAGGGGCGCAATCGTCAGATTCGCCGCATGTTCGAGAAATTAAACTATCGCGTTATAGAGTTGGATCGCATCTCTTTTGCCGGTTTAACCGCCAAAGGGTTGCAGCAGGGGGAATGGCGTTATTTGACTAAACAAGAAATCAGCCGATTAAAGGAGATCGTAGCTTATGGAAATTAAAGGTAAAAAAGCGTTAATCCTCGGCGGATGGGGATTGGTGGGTCAGGCGGTATGTCGAAGAATGATTGAAGAACAGCCTTCCGAAATGGTTATTCTTTCTTTGCTTAAATGGCAGGCGGAAGAAGCCGTTCAATTGATGAAAAAATTATCCTCCGACATTACCTTTACTCCCGAATGGGGTAATATTTTTGTCCGCGATTCATTGAAAGATTTACCCAGAGAAGAGATTCTCAATAATCCGAAAAATCGGGCTCAACTAATGACGGATGTTCTGGATGATCTGAGCCATGATATTATCAACCGCTCCTATCTTGCTCAGGTGGTTTTAAAGCACAAACCCGATATCATTGTGGATTGTATTAACTCCGCCACGGCGCTCGCTTATCAGGATATCTTTACCAGTTCTATTGAAGTGCAAAAAGTACTGGAAAACGTGAAAAAGTGTGAGCACAGCGAAGAGAGCGTATCTGCGATCGAACGCCTGCTCATTACTCAGTACACTCCGCAATTGATTCGCCATATTCAGATTTTATATGAATCAATGAAGAAGGCAAAAACGCGGGTTTACGTTAAAATAGGTACCAGCGGAACAGGGGGCATGGGTCTGAACATTCCTTACACCCATAGCGAAGAAAAACCTTCGCGAATGTTGTTAAGTAAATCGGCTATCGCCGGTTCGCACACCTTATTGCTGTGGCTTATGGCGCGCACGCCCGACGCTCCGATTACCAAAGAAATCAAACCCACAGCAGCTATCGCCTGGAAAAAAATCGAATACGGCGAAATCCGAAAAAACGGCATGCCGGTGATGTTGTACGATTGCCCGCCGGAAAACGCCATTAAGTTAAAAGGCACCATCCAGCGGCAAATGAAAAAAGGTCCCTGGAAACCTTTAAACAAGCCTCTGAAAAAAGTTTATATCGACACCGGAGAAAACGGCATTTTTAGCTTCGAAGAATTTACGGCGATTACTTCCCGCGGGCAGATGGAATTTATTACTCCCGAAGAAATTGCAAATGTGGTTTTGTGGGAAATTAAAGGCGGCAATACGGGGCATGATATCATCAACGCTCTGGATAACGCCACTATGGGACCGACGTACCGGGCGGGTTATCTGCGCGGAAGCGCCCTGCAAAAAATGCTGCGTCTGCAAAGGGATCACAAATCCGACAGCGTGGCGTTCGAATTATTGGGACCTCCCAAGTTAAGCAAACTGTTGTACGAAGCGTATTTGTTAAAACGCTGTAAATTTACCATGGAAGAAGTTTTAAAACACAATCCCGAATTTCTTGCCAATTGCGTGGAAGAACTCATTAAAACCGATCACAAATTACGCGCCGAAATTCTTTCCATCGGCATACCTATTTTAATGAGCGACGGGAAAAAACTGTTACGCGGTCCGGAAATGAAGATTCCCGCTTACAAAGGTATTAACGAACTGGAAGTGACTCAGGAAAATATTGATAAATGGGCGAGCGAAGGCTGGCTGGATTTGCGGGCTAAGAACTTTAAAGTATGGCAGGAACGCATTCGAAAAATTCAAAAAGAGATCGAATCAGTTCCCGAAGACGATACCAGCTCTCAGTATGATCGTGACAGAGAATACTGGAACGAATCGAATGAAATTGAGCCCGGGAAAATTGTCGGATGGCTCTTTTTGCAGGAAGAACAGGGATTGCGGATGAAGGATTAGGAATGACTGAAAAAATTCGAATTGCCATTGACGGACCGGCGGCGTCGGGGAAAAGCACCACAGCCCGGCTTTTAGCTCAAAAGCTGGGCTATTTGTATATCGACACGGGAGCTATGTATCGGGCTGCCACGCTTGCTGTTTTACAAGCGGGAATAAATGTTGACGACGAAGCCGCTGTCGTCCGCTGTGTGCGCGGAAATAAAATTTCGTTAAGAGTTAGGGACGGAATTCTAAAAACGTTTTTAAACGGAGAGGATGTAAGCCATTTAATCCGAACGCCTCAAATTAATAAGGTAATCAGCAAGATATCCTCGTATAAAGGCGTGCGTAAGGTTCTGATTGAACAGCAAAGAGAAATGGCAAAACAGGGCGGCGTTGTTATGGACGGCAGAGATATTGGCACCGTGGTCCTTCCTGACGCGGAACTGAAGGTTTTTTTAGTCGCCGGTCTTAAAGAACGCGCCAGAAGACGAAAACTGGAACTGGAGCTTCAGGGAATTGAATTGAGTATCGAGGAAATAGAAAAAGAGATCGCGAACCGCGATCGTCTGGACTCCGAAAGGGACGAATCGCCTCTTCAAAGAGCCGAAGATGCCCGTGTTCTCGATACAACAAATTTGACCGTTAAAGAACAGGTGGATATTATTTACGGCTGGACTCAGGAAATCCTGAAAACATTGCGGAAAAAGCCCGCCGCAGGCGACAGATAAAAATTTGTTTTTACAAAAGCGCTGTATTAAATTTGAAGACTTTATTTAAAACCGTAAACAGCCGATAAAGGCTAAACTAAAGATCAACGGAGGTATAAATTTTTATGACTGAGGAAAAAAAAGAAACAGGAACCCCAAACCCATCCGAAGAACAAACTAAAGACGAGATGGCGAACCAACAAACAACCAATGATGACAAATTTGAAGAACAAGTCGTCAAATTGGAAGATTTACAGGAAGAGCATGAATATTCTCAGGCAGAGATGGAGACCCTGACCCGCCTGTACGATCAAACGCTCGAAGAATTAAAAGAAGGCGAAGTAGTCACGGGTCGTATTTTAAATATCACCGATTCTGATGTAATCGTTGATATTGGCTTTAAATCCGAAGGATTAATTCCAAAAGACGAATTTGATAATATTGAAGAATTAAAACCCGGCGATGAGGTTGAAGTATATGTTGATGAATTGGACAACGGAGAAGGACAGATAGCCCTTTCCCGCAGACGCGCCGATTTTATCAAGAACTGGGAAAGAGTCATCCAGAAATATGAAAATGACGAAGTTATTCCGGGAACCATCACCCGCCGCATAAAGGGAGGAATGGTCGTCAGTCTGATGGGCGTTGACGCCTTTCTGCCGGGATCGCAAATCGATGTTAAACCGATCCGCGATTTTGACGCTTTGATCGGTAAACAGCTGAATTTTAAAATAGTCAAGGTAAATCGGGCGCGTAAAAACATCGTCGTATCTTCACGCGTTCTGATCGAAAAAGAGTTGGAAGGTAAACGGAAAGAAATTCTCGAAACGCTTGAAAAGGGTCAGGTGCGCAAAGGAACGGTTAAGAATATCACCGATTTCGGCGTGTTTATCGATCTGGGAGGCGTGGACGGATTGCTGCATATTACCGATTTGAGTTGGGGTCGCGTAAACCATCCTTCCGAACTGGTCAAATTGGATCAGGAACTGGAAGTAATGGTTCTTGATTTCAATGAAAATAAGGATCGGATTTCTCTCGGTCTCAAACAATTGCAGCCGCATCCGTGGGAAAATGTCGAACAAAAATATCCGGTCAACAGTATTGTTAAGGGTCGTGTTGTCAGCATTACCGATTACGGCGCATTTGTTGAGCTGGAAAAAGGAATAGAAGGACTCATTCATATTTCCGAGATGTCCTGGTCGCAACACATTAAACATCCGAGCCAGATTTTGACCGTGGGGCAGGAAGTTGAAGCCGTTGTTCTGAACATCGAACCCGATCAGAAAAAGATTTCTCTGGGTCTCAAACAATTGGAACCCGATCCGTGGGAAAATATCGAAGAACGTTACCCGGTCGGTTCCACCCACAAAGGCATTGTCCGCAATATCACCCAGTTTGGCGTGTTTGTTGAATTGGAAGAGGGTATTGACGGTCTGGTTCATATTTCCGATTTGTCGTGGACGCGTAAAATTCAGCATCCCAGCGAGGTCGTGAAAAAGAACGAAGAAATCGAGGTAATGGTACTTGGCATCAATCGGGAAGAACGCAGAATCGCTCTGGGTCATAAACAAATCGAACCGAATCCCTGGGATGCCTTTGAGCAGGTTTACATGGTTGGCTCCGAAACCACGGGAAAAATTGCGCGCTTTGTCGATAAGGGCGTTATCGTGACGCTTCCCCAGGGAGTGGACGGTTTCATTCCCAATCAGCACATCCCGGCTCCCAAAGGGAAAAAACCTTCCGACGTTTACGAAGAAGGCGCCGAAATTCAGGCAAAAGTGATCGAGTTCGACAAGGAAAACAAAAAGATCGTTCTTTCGGTAATCGGCTATTTCCGCGATAAAGAGCGCAAAGACTACGAAGAATATCTTGAAAAGCAGGGAATTCCGAAACCGACGATCGAAGAGATGATCAAACAACGTCCGGTCGGCAAGGTCAAAAAGGAAGAGCCCAAACCCGCTAAAGAGAAAGCGGAAGAAGTAAAAGCCGAACCCGAAAAGAAGAAAGAAGAAAAAGCCGAAGAAAAGAAGAAAGAGCCCGAAACCAAAACCGCGGAAGCCGAGCAGAAACAACCGGAAGATAAAAAAGAAGAGAAAATGGAAAAAGTAGAAGCAAAGGCTGAAGAGAAGAAAGAAGAAAAAGCGGAAGAGGTAAAAACCGAGGCTAAAGAGGCGAAAGAGGAAAAAACGGAGAAAAAAGAAGAAGCGGCGGCGGAGAAAAAAGAAGAAGAGAAGACAGACGATAAAAAAGAAACCGCCGAATAATTTTCCGCGAATAAAATAATCTTCACATTAAAGCCATCCCGTCTCAGGACGGGGTGGCTTTCTTTTATTGTGCGGAAATCTTTCAGGAATAGCAGGCGATTCATTATGGTTATTCTTTCAAAGGCTTCTGAATGTAAGTTGATTTTCTGTTAAAAAATAAATAGACTTTAAAATATTGACGATCGTTAAAGTCGGGTAGCTTAAATATTTTTTGTAAGCCGAGTTGAGTTTAAAAAAATCGAAGGGATTTGTATTGCGAATATGTTTGGTCTCTGCCGAAATCGCTCCGTTCGCCAAGATAGGCGGTCTCGGAGATGTATCGGCGGCGCTGGGAAAATATCTTAAAGAAAACGGGCACGATATCCGGTTGGTTATGCCCCTTTATGACACGATTGACCGGGTGAAATATGATCTTTCGCCGGTAAAGTTCGCGCAAAATATTTCGCTTTGGATGGGCAAACACGAATACGTCATTCACATTTGGACGGGCAGGCTTCCCAATAGTAAAACGGATGTTTATTTTGTTCAATGCGACGAACTTTACAAGCGGGGAGCTGTTTACACTCCGGAACCGGACGAACCGGTTCGGTTTGCTCTTCTTTCCGTCGCGGCGTTTGAATTGTGCCAAAAGATGGGCTGGTCGCCGCAAATTTTCCACGCTAACGACTGGCACACGGCTTTGATTCCCCTGTATCTGAAATCGCTTTATTCCTGGGACCGGCTTTTTAAATCCACTAAAACGATTCTAACGATTCACAATATCGGTTATCAGGGGAATTTCCCCGCTCGTATTATCAACGATTTGGGTCTCAATAGTTTTTATCAATTGTTCGACAGTTATGATCTTTTTCACGGAAGGCTTAACTTTCTGAAAAGCGGATTATTGCACGCCGATAAAATAACAACGGTCAGTCCCACCTACGCCCGTGAAATACAAACCCCGGAATACGGCGAAGGACTGGACGGCATTCTGAGAAATCGCAGTCACGATCTGGTGGGAATTTTAAACGGTGTTGACTACGAAGAATGGAATCCAGAAAAAGACCCCAACATTCCTTACCACTATTCCGTTAAAAATCTTTCGGGCAAAAAGAAAAACAAACAAGTCCTTTTGGAAAAATCCGGATTTAACGCCGCTGGTCCCGATCGTCCCGTTTTGGGAATAGTGGGTCGTTTGGTGGAGCACAAAGGCTTTGATCTGTTAATGGGCTGCATTGAAGAAATTTTAACGCGTTACGAGTTATGGTTCGTCGTTTTGGGAAGCGGAGAAGCGCGCTACGAAAAATTTTTCAGAGAACTTCGGCAACTGTTTCCGGATAGAGTCGTCTTTTATAACAAATATGATTACGCGCTTTCACACTTAATTGAAGCGGGAGCGGATATTTTTGTGATGCCTTCACGCTATGAGCCCTGCGGATTGAACCAAATTTATAGTTTGAGATACGGTACGGCGCCGGTGGTGCGTAAAACCGGGGGATTAGCCGATACGGTGACTCCTTACGACTGGAAAACCCAAACCGGCGACGGATTCGTTTTTGAACATTATACTCCCGAAGGATTAAAGTGGGCTTTGGAATACGCCTTGACTACCTATCCTAATAAAACCGCCTGGAAAAAAATTATGATTAACGGAATGAAAAAAAATTTTTCGTGGAAAAAACAAATAAGAAAGTATGAAAGATTGTACGCTTCTTTGGCTGGAGATAATAAATGAAAATTTCGGGCTTATTGATAGACCTTGACGGCGTTATTTACAACGACAGCCAACCCATCCCGGGAGCGGTTGATACAATCAGATGGCTCCAGCGTCGGCGAATTCCTTTCCGGTTTATAACTAATACAACGATGAAAAGCCGAAATACCTTGTGCAAAAAACTATCTGAAATGGGTATTCAGGTAGAACCGGAGGTGATTTTTTCGGCGGCATTTGCCGCGGGACAATATGTGCGACAGTTTAAAAAGAATCGTTCATTTTTATTGTTGACCCAAGACGCGAAAGAGGAATTTTATGGTGTAGAGCAGACCGAAGAGAATGCGGATTTTGTCGTGATCGGCGATCTTGGCGATTTATTCGACATCAAAATTTTAAACAAAGCGTTCAATTGTTTAATGCAGGGGGCAAAATTAATTGCTTTGCAAAAAAATCGTTTTTGGCTGAGCGACGGCGGTTATCGGATTGATGCGGGCGCTTTTGTGACTCTTCTGGAATATGCGGCGAATACGGAATCGGTTTTAATCGGCAAGCCCGCCGAAAAATTTTTTGAATTAGCAGTCCGCTCGTTAAACATTCCTCCCGATGCTGTAATGATGATCGGTGATGATGTGTAATCCGATATTCAGGGCGCGGACAGGATGAGAATAAAGACTTGTCTGGTAAAGACCGGTAAGTTTCGCGAGCAAGATTTACAGAATTCCCCCGTTACGCCTTCTTTTATTATTCCGGATATTTCTCGTCTGCCGGAGTTGCTCCCGAAGATTACGCGCTGAGACGACTATCACCTTTACTACTGAAAACGAGGAACTTTATCCTGTTTTCGATGAGTTTAACGCGGTTTCAGTAAGAGCGTCCGGATGAATTAATTGCGGGAAACGGATATCGAATATTTCGAAAAAACGGAAGGCGCGGTTGTTT
>JAJRSN010000442.1 GCA_024278715.1 Calditrichota bacterium | reverse complement strand
CTGATTTTAACGGCGCTCTTTGTTTTTGTGGGAACGTCGTTGCCGTTATTCAGCAGCATATTTAAAGATAACCCCGAAAGTTTTATCCCCCGATATTACAACTATATAGCGGGACCCGCCGCTGTTTTATTGGCTCTGCTTCTGGGATTGTCTCCCGTGTTGCGCTGGAAGGCAAACAGTTGGGATAGACTGCGTACGGTCGTTGTGCACGGGGCAATCGGTTTGGCGTTTGGGATTGTCTTTTTTATCCTTGGGATCCGGAATTTAATTTCGCTGTTGATAATGATCTTCTCCGTTTTTCTGATATTGATTAACGGACAAATCGCCATTCGCTTTTTACGCAACAAAAAATACGCCTTAGGCGGATATCTGGCGCATGTGGGCGTTGGATTAATGTTGATGGGCATCGTTACATCTTCGGTTTATGACAGCTCCGTTGAAGCCGCCTTACCGAAAGATAGTCCCAAAGAAGTTTTCGGATATCAGATCGTTTACAAGGGTAAAGTGCCTTCGTCCGACGGTAAAGACAAAGTGATTTTTCAGGTTAACGGCAAAGAAACCAATGCCAAATTCTACTGGAGCGATTACAATCAGTCATGGGTAGTCGGACCATCCGTTGAAAATAAATGGATTCGGGATTTGTACATCTCGCCTGTTCAGATTATTCCTCCCGAACAAATCTTGCCGCCGGGTGATGAATTAATTCTGATAAAAGGGCAAAAGGTTAAGTTTGGCGATTATGTTTTGCTTTTTAAGGCTTACGATATGAACGAGCATCAAATGAGCGGCGCTGAGATTATTCTTAAAGCGGTTGTGGAAGTGTATGACGGAAAAGGCAATCTGCTAAGCGAGATCAGCCCCGGCATTAATATCAAAGGGAAAAACAAGAAAAGATTAGCCGTAAAATTTGTCGATAATCGGCGCACGGTTTATCTGAAGAGTATTAATGTTGAAAAACGCTCTGTCTCCGTTGTGATCAGTAAAAACGCGCCCCAAGCCGACGTCGTAATGGGAAAGGAAATTTTAACCGCACAAATTACCGTTAAACCATTCATCAATCTGTTGTGGCTGGGCACGTTTATTATGATTATCGGTTTCCTGTTTTCGCTTTACCATCGGTTTAAGGAACAATAGGTTAAACCGGGAACTAAGCTCCCTTCGACAGGCTCAGGGAGCGGAGAGTGAATAAATAAACAGGCTTCCTTCGACAGGCTCAGGGAGCTGCGCCGGGGAAGCCGTTTAACTCTTATACGCTTAACAAAAAAATAAGGATTTTAGTGTTAATATATTAAAATTAACGTCAATGTAGCTTATCCCTTTAACCCTTTTAATTTCTATAACTTATAAAAATTTCACCAACTTGAAACGAAACAAAAAATCCTTTATATTGCACAAATCATATTTAGGTCGATGGAAGGAATGCCCAGAGTAAAAGCAATAATTGAATACGAAGGAACGCGTTATTTTGGCTGGCAATTGCAAAAAGGGCAAAACACGATTCAGGCGGAAATCGAAAAAGCTCTGCGGGTAATTTTTAAGCAATTGATACGTGTAACCGGCTCCGGGCGAACGGATACGGGCGTTCACGCTAAAGGTCAGACGGCTCATTTTGATATTCCCGATTTTCCCTTGCGGAAATTGAAACGTTCTTTGAACGGATTGTTGCCCGAAGATATCGTAATTAAAGATATCGAATATTGCGCTGATAATTTTCATGCCCGCTATCATGCCGTCGAACGACGTTATTGCTATTACATTTCATTGGAACCAACGGCTATCTATCGTCGATTTGTATGGACGATTCCGGTAGCGTTGAATTTGACTTTAATGCAAAAGGGCGCGGAGCTTATTAAACGGGTTGTCGATTTTCAGGCTTTTTGTAAAATTAAAAGCAAAGTTAAACACCATCGTTGTAAAATTTTCAAAAGCGAGTGGTTCGAAAAGGACGGTTTGCTTGTTTACCAGATTTCAGCCGATCGTTTTTTACATGGAATGGTGCGCTCCATAGTCGGATCGTTTGTAGCGCTCGGAAACGGAAAAATCACTTTAAGCGAGCTGGAAAACATCATCGATTCAAAAGACCGAACCCGCGTTCCGTTAACCGCTCCTCCGCAGGGTTTGATTTTAGAAGAGGTTAAATATTAACGCAGCGCGGTGAAGCGCCATTGAAAAAGCAAGACAAAGATCAAAAAACGGAAAACAGAGATAATTATCAATTGAAAAGAAAAAACTTAACTTTTGACGCTAAAGACGAGGAATAAGAAATGAAGTTTTTTATTGATTCCGCCAATGTGGAAGAGATTCGCGAGGCTGCGAGTCTTGGAATTGTGGACGGCGTGACCACGAATCCTACCTTACTGGCTAAAGAGCAGGGAACTCCCGAAGATATTTTTAAACAGATTTGTGATCTTGTTGACGGTCCGGTTAACGCGGAAGTGGTTTCGCTGGACTGGCAGGGAATTGTGGAAGAAGGACGCGAACTGGCAAAAATCCATTCCAATATTGTGATTAAAATTCCCATGACAAAAGACGGTTTAAAAGCGGTTAAAATTTTTACCGCGGAAGGAATTAAGACCAATGTAACGCTGATTTTTTCGCCCATTCAGGCTTTGATGGCTGCCAGAGCAGGTGCCACTTTTGTCTGCCCCTTTGTCGGAAGATTGGACGATATTACTCAAAGCGGAATGGATGTAATTGCCCAAATTAAGCGGATATTCGATAATTACATGTTGGAAACGGAAATTATTGTGGCAAGTATTCGCCACCCCCTGCATGTGGTGGAAACCGCTTTGATCGGAGCGGACATCGCCACTATCCCGTTTTCCGTGATCGAGAAAATGATTAAGCATCCTTTAACCGATATCGGTATCGAGCGTTTTTTGGCGGATTGGGAAAAGGTTCAACAAAGGAATAAATGAGGTAAGAAAGATTACGTGCAAAAATTTAATGTGTGAGATTACTTGTTGTGTCATTTTTGCCGAAAAAACATCAGCAGCAAAAATTGATTCGGATTTTAATTTAAGAAAAACGGAAAGGAAATAAGAAGATGAAATTCTTTATAGATACCGCAAATCTTGATCAGATTAAAGAAGCGGCAAGCTTGGGCGTTTTGGACGGAGTTACCACAAATCCGACTTTGATTTCCAAAGAGCAGGGCGAGCCGGTGGAAATCTACCGCTCCATTTGCGAAGTAGTTGACGGACCCGTGAGCGCCGAGGCGGTTTCTTTGGATCACGAAGGAATGGTGACAGAAGCCAGAGAATTAGCGGCAATTCATCCGAATATTGTTGTTAAAATTCCCATGACCAAAGAGGGTTTAAAAGCTGTTAAAGTATTAAACGAAGAGGGCATACGCACCAACGTTACTCTTGTTTTTTCTCCGATTCAGGCGCTTTTGGCAGCCAGAGCCGGAGCCACTTTTGTAAGTCCGTTTGTGGGAAGATTGGACGATATCGCCGCCCCCGGCATGGAGTTGATCGGACAAATCAAACAAATTTTTGATAATTACATGATTGAAGCCGAAATCATAGTCGCCAGCATTCGTCATCCGATGCATGTGGTCGAAGCCGCCATGTACGGAGCCGACATCGCTACCATTCCATTTGCGGTAATCGAAAAGATGATCAAGCATCCTTTAACCGATATCGGTATTGACCGCTTTTTGGCGGATTGGGAAAAGGTGCAGCAACGGAATAAATAATCAGGGCGGTACTTAACTTTGTCAAAACGAAAATTTGCGCTAAAATTTTATTCGTCTTTTTCGGATCGAAAAGAAAAAACGGAAGGAACCGACAAACGGTTGAAAATAAAATTGAAATTTCTCAATTACTTAAATAAAAAATAATAACCAGGTGGATTAAAATGTTTAAATCATGGAAATTTTTTGTCGCTCTCGGAATAGGATTGCTGGCGGGAATTTTATTAAAAGATTATCTGCCTTTTGGTTCCTCTTCCGATGGTCAAAATATCGACACTTCTCTGGTTACTGAAGCTCATGCGCAGCCGTTGGCGGGAACCGATTCGATTACCAGCCATCGTCAAAACGCTTTAACCCGCGCTGTGCAAATGGTCACTCCGGCTGTGGTTTCGATCAACGTAACCAAAATCGACCGCTATGTGCAGCACAATCCGTTTTTTGACGATCCTTTTTTCCGGCAGTTTTTTCCGGAATTGTTCAGCGACCGCATTGTCGAGCAACCCGTAAAATCCATCGGTTCGGGATTCATTATTTCGTCCGACGGTTATGTGGTGACCAATGAACATGTAGTCGGAGAAGCGACCGAGATAATTGTAGCCATGTCCGACGGCAAAGAATATCCCGCGCAGTTGGTGGATAAGGATCGCGTCTCGGATATTGCCCTGCTGAAAATCGAAGGAAAATTTCCTTACATTCGCTTCGGAGATTCCGATCAAATTTTAATCGGAGAGTGGGCTATTGCGCTTGGCAATCCCTTCGGATTATTTATCAGAAATCAACCCACCGTAACGGTCGGAGTTGTCAGCGCGGTAAACCGCGATTTTTCTCCGCTTGAAGGACGAATTTACGAGGACATGATTCAGACCGACGCGGCGATCAACATGGGCAACAGCGGCGGTCCTCTTTGCAATGCCGACGGCGAAGTGATCGGAATGAATACGTTCATCTTTACCGGCGATCCGCAATCCCACGGCTCTGTGGGCATCGGATTTGCCATTCCCAGCAAGCGCATTCAGCAGGTGGTGGAAAAATTAAAGTTTCGCCGCGGTAAAGACAAAAATGTGTGGATCGGAATGTACGTCTCCAATCTCAATCCCTACATTGCGCGTTCGCTGGGATATCCGTCAACCAGAGGCGTTTATGTCCGACGCATCGACCGCCATAGTCCCGCCGAAAAAGCGGGGGTAAAATTAGGCGATATTATCGTCGAAATTAACGGGCAAGCCATTAACACTTACATGGATGCCGAAGCCATAATCCTCTCCCTTGATTTGCGGGTCGGGGACAAAATGCGCATTAAAGTTTGGCGCAACGGTAAAATTTTGGACATAGATATTGTTCTTGAAGAATATCCGGAATAAAGAAAAGGAGTTAAGATAGTGCGTGGAGAATTATTCATCAAAGGTAAGAATAAGTGTCTTTATCGCACTTCAAACGAGCAGGTTTTGGCTCTGGAATTTAAGAACGAACAGTCAAAATACGACGGTGAAGAGCGGGTAAAATTCAAGCAAAAGGCGGAATTACGCAAAGAGATTTCCAAAGCGATTTTCGAATATTTGGAAAATTATCGCGTGTTTACCCACTATTTACGGGAAAACGGCTCTGACGAGTTGCTGGTAAAAAAATTAAAGATGTTTGATTTTTCCGTCCAGGTCAGGAATGTGGCGGCGGGATTGTTTTGTCGGCGTTTTAATACTGAAGAAGGCAAAGCGCTTTCTTATCCGGTAATCGAGTATTACCTGAAAAGTCAGCAATTAAATGAACCCATGATGACCGAAACGCATGTGTTTGCCCTTGGATTAGCCACGCCGGATGAGCTGAGGCTGATCAATCGTCTGGCGTCCAAAGTAAATGTTGTTTTAAAAGCAATGTTTGAACGCCGGGGCATGCTGTTGGCGGATTTGCGTCTGGAATTTGGGAAACACGGAAGTCAGGTAATGATCGGAGACGAAATAAGTCCGGAAACATTTCGAGTCCGCTTATTGGGAGAAGAGGGTAAACGGGAAAAAAGCCGACTTGATTTTACAAATTCGGATGCCGCGGAAGCGTATCAGTTTGTTTTGCAGAAAGTTAAAGGAAGGTGAATTTTATATGATTGCCAGAGACGGAATTCCCATAATTATAGGTACAGGAATAATTTTTATTGTCCTGTTGGCAATTACGCTCATTGTTAAACACATCGCTTTATGGATTATTACCATTCCCGTGGGTGTGTTTTTTGTTTTTAATTTTTTCTTTTTTCGCGATCCGGAGCGTTCGTTTAAAGGACCTGAAACTGCGATCGTAGCTCCGGCAGACGGAAAAGTTATTTTGATAACCGAAGAAGAAGAGCCGTATTTTTTTAAGGGCAGAGCGAAAAAAATAAGTATATTCATGTCGGTTTTTAATTGTCATGTCAACCGAATTCCGGCGGACGGGACGGTTGATTTTCTGAAATATAAACCGGGTCAGTTCTTAGCAGCGTTTAATCATCGTTCGGGAGAAGAAAACGAACAACAGATAATCGGAATAACAACGCCTTACGGAAAAATCCTGTTTAAACAGATCGCGGGATTGATTGCCAGAAGAATTGTGTGTAAGTTGCAGGAGGGTCAAAAAGTCCGGCGAACGCAGCGCTTTGGTATGATTCGGTACGGTTCCCGTTTGGATGTGTTCCTTCCGTTATCGGCTGAAATAAAGGTGAAACTCAATCAAACCACCCGCGCCGGCGAAACCCTGATAGGAGAATTTAAACGATGATCAAAGTTCCGCGAACTATCGTGCCCAGTTTTTTTACCATCGCCAATATGTTTTTTGGTTTTATGGCTGTAATTTATGCCCTAAAAACCCAGAACTATGTGTTCTCTTCATGGTTGATTTTGATGGCTGCGTTTTTAGACACCATGGATGGGCGCGTGGCGCGTTTTGTTCAGGGAAGCAGTAAGTTTGGCGTTGAATACGACTCATTAGCCGATGTCATTTCTTTCGGAATGGCGCCCTCTGTTTTGATCTATTTTTACTATTTTAAAAATTGGGGAACGGTCGGGCTGTTCATCAGTTTTTTCCCGCTTCTTTTTGCCAGTATTCGGCTTGCCCGGTTTAACGTGGATTTAAAAGGTTTTGATAAAACGGTTTTTACCGGTTTACCGTCGCCCGCGGCTGCCATAACCATCGCCTCTTATTTTATTTTTATGGATACATATTTTCCGAACAAGGTTTTCCCGAAATACCTTTTTGTGCTTACGGTCCTCGTCTCGGTTTTAATGGTCAGCACTATCCGCTACGATGTTTTGCCGAAATTTACGTTTAAGGGAACAACCACGCAGAAAGTGGGTTTCTTTATTGTGATACTGGCAATTATTACGCTGATTATCGAACCGCAAACACTGCTGCTGCCTTATACTTTGTTTTATGTGTTTAGCGGTCTGATACGCTTTTTAATACGACTCAGTCAGGGAAAACGCCTGGGAGGAACAATTTAATCGAAAAGGCGGGTGTATTATGAGTAAAAAAAGTCTTGGATGGATCATTTTAATCATCTTTCTGGGAGCGTTACTCGGTTCGGCATTGGGCGAAATTATTGCTTATTTAATTCCTAACGGTGTGGTTCAGCAGTTTTTTTTAACGTCGGCGCAGGCGCACTTTGGTCCGGCGACTTTGAATATTGTGATTTTAACCTTAACCTTCGGGTTTAGTTTTAAATTAAACGTAATAGGCATTATCGGCATTATGATAGCAGCCTATCTTTTAAAGTGGGTTAATTAAAAATATGAGGTGGTAATATGTTTGGAATAGGAACTTCCGAATTATTGATTATTTTGTTTATCATTTTATTGATATTCGGATCGAAAAAGTTGCCCGAATTGGCGCAGGGTTTGGGTCGCGGAATTCGCGAATTCAAAAAGGCGACCAATGAAATTCAGGACGAACTGGATTTGAACAAACCGTTGGATACTCCGAGCGCGGAATCCAAAAAAGATAAAGTCCGCGACGAAGAACATCCTTCGGAAAGAGACGAAGATTCCGAAACGACTAAAGAAAAAGAATAAACATGATGCCTATGGATATCAAGGAAATTCTGATCGCGGTTAAACAAAGAAAACTTTCGGTTAAACAAAGAGTCGAACGGGCTTTAAAAACAATCGAAGACCATAAGGATTTGAATGCATTTACGCAGGTTTTGCCGAAGAGGCTCTGGAAAAAGCAAAAATTCTTGACGACAGATTAGCCGCCGGAAAAGAGACCGGCGCTCTTGCCGGCGTGATTATGGCTATTAAAGACAACATCAATATCAAAGATCATAAAACAACCTGCGCCAGTAAAATTTTGGAAAGTTTTATCTCTCCGTTTGACGCCACGGTAATCGAAAAACTTAAGGCGGCGGACGTTATTTTTATCGGTAAGACCAACATGGACGAATTCGCCATGGGGTCTTCCAGCGAAAATTCCATATTTGGCGCGGTTAAAAATCCTTATGATCCCGAACGCGTGGCGGGGGGGTCGAGCGGCGGTTCGGCGGTCGCCGTGGCAATCGGCGCCTGTGACGCGGCTTTGGGAAGCGAAACGGGCGGCTCTATTCGTCAACCGGCGTCCTTTACCGGTTTGGTGGGCGTTAAACCCACCTACGGACGGGTGTCCCGTTACGGATTAGTAGCCTACGCCTCTTCATTGGATCAAATTGGCGCATTTGCCAAAACCTCGGAAGACGCCGCTTTGATCTTAAAAACAATTGCCGGGCACGACGTTCACGATTCAACTTCCGCCGCCGAGCCGGTTCCGGATTACGATCGGGTTGTCGGAAAAGAAATCAAAGGTCTGAAAATCGGTTTGCCCGAAGAATATTTTGCCGAAGGTCTTGATCCCGAAATTCGTTCCGGAATAATGAACGCCGTACGGCAAC
Organism: Calditrichota bacterium; assembly: GCA_024278715.1. Lineage (GTDB taxonomy): Bacteria > Calditrichota > Calditrichia > Calditrichales > Calditrichaceae > Caldithrix. The sequence goes on along the minus strand of JAJRSN010000442.1, from coordinate 4,158 downwards.
TGGAAAAAGAGGGCGCTAAAATAGAAACCTTTAGTCTGCCGCAAACGCGTTATGCCATTGCCACCTACTACATCATTGCCACCGCCGAGGCGTCATCGAACTTAGCGCGATACGATGGGGTTCGTTATGGTTACCGCGCTCAGGATGCCGGAGATTTAAACGAAATGTACGAAAAGACGCGCAGCGAAGGCTTTGGCGAAGAGGTTAAACGGAGAATCCTTTTGGGAACCTACGTACTCTCGGCGGGTTATTACGACGCCTATTACAAAAAGGCGATGCAGGTGCGCCGTTTAATCAAAGACGAGTTAAATTCCGCCTTTCAAAAATACGACGCCATTATTACGCCCACCACGCCGACAACGGCTTTTCGTCTCGGCGAAAAAATCGATGACCCTTTAACTATGTATTTAATGGATATTTACACCGTAACCGCCAATTTAGCCGGTATTTGCGCGATGAATGCGCCGGTTGGTAAAAATTCCGACAGGCTGCCCTTCGGATTGCAAATTATGGCGCCGGCTTTCAAAGAAGAGTGCCTGTTTCAGCTCGGCGCTTTCTTTGAAAAATAAAAACATTTTCTGAAAATTTGAATTTCGGAAAAGTTTTTTGTACTGAAGTCTCATCAATAAAATAAAGCGAATTATACATGGAATATGAAGTTGTCATAGGTTTGGAAGTTCATACGCAGTTGCTTACCGAATCGAAGATTTTTTGCGGCTGCAGCACCAAATTCGGCTCAGAGCCCAATACGCAAACCTGTCCGGTTTGTCTCGGAATGCCGGGCGTTCTGCCCGTTCTGAATAGAAAAGTTGTTGAATTTGCCGTTCGTCTGGGACTTGCCACGCACTGTCAAATTCGCCGCAACAACCGTTTTGCGCGTAAAAATTACTTTTATCCCGATCTTCCCAAAGGCTATCAAATTTCGCAATTCGAAGAGCCGATTTGCGAAAACGGCTATGTGGAAATCGAAACGGAAAACGGTAAAAAGCGCGTCGGTCTGATCCGGATTCACATGGAAGAAGACGCCGGTAAGTCCGTACACGACGAAGCTTATGTCGGTTCCGAAGAAACGCTGATCGATTTGAATCGTTGCGGGGTGCCTTTGTTAGAGATAGTGAGCGCGCCGGATATCCGAAGCCCGCACGAAGCGCACGCCTATTTGACCAAATTGCGTCAATTGGTGCGCTATCTGGAAATTAGCGACGGCAATATGGAAGAAGGCAGTTTTCGCTGCGACGCCAATATCAGCGTCCGTCCAGTCGGACAAGCCGCGTTGGGAACCCGCACGGAATTAAAAAATATGAACTCGTTTGCCCATGTTCAAAAAGCGCTGGATTACGAAATCAATCGTCAGATAAATCTGCTAAAAAACGGTAAACAGGTGGAGCAAAATACATTGTTGTGGGACCCGCAAAAAAACGAAGCCCGTCCCATGCGCGGCAAAGAAGAATCGCATGATTACCGCTATTTCCCGGAACCCGATTTAGTGCCCGTATTTTTGGACGCGCCCTGGTTCGATTCCATTAAAAACGCTCTTCCGGAATTGCCGGATAAAAAATTCGAACGGTTTTTATCGCAGTACAATTTACCCGCGTACGACACCGCAATTTTAACCGAAAGCCGCGATTTAGCCGATTACTTTGAGCAAGTGGCAAAACACTTTACCGATTACAAGATGATCAGCAATTGGATGCTGGGCGAAGTGGCTCGCACTTTAAATGAACAAAAAATCACCATAAACGAATTTCCGTTAACTCCGCAACGATTAGCCTCGCTCCTGAAAGCCATTGACGGCAATGTGATAAGTACCAGCGCGGCAAAAAAGGTGTTTGAGTACCTGCTCTCCAACGAGGTTTCGGTTGACGAGGCAATCGAAAAATTGGGATTAAAACAAATCTCCGACGAAAGCCGGATCGAAGCGTATGTCGATCAGGTGCTGAGCGAATTTACAAACGAGGTCCAAGCTTACAAAAACGGCAAAACCAAAGTGATAGGATTTTTGGTGGGACAGGTAATGCGGCTTTCCAAAGGGAAAGCCAATCCGCAAATGGTGAGTTCGTTATTGCGAAAAAAACTGGAGGCTTAACGCTTCATGAAATCACGCCAAGGCGAGCATCCCTTTAACCACCCCGGACAATTGATCTTTTTGGTGCTCTTCTTAGCGTTCTGGATCGGAGATTCGTTTGTCCTGCGCCTAACATTATTCAATTCAACGCCCTTTTTCATGATTATTCGTTGGATAGTTTTGATTTTATGTTTTAGCCTCTCGTTCTACCTGATGAAAAGCGGACATCGGGTGTTTGATAATGAAAAATACGAAAATACATTAATCACAGACGGCGCATTCCGTTTTGTACGCCATCCCATTTATTCGGGTATTCTTCTGATTTATTTGGGACTTTCGTTATTTACCGGTTCGTTGATCAGCCTTGTTTTGACGGGCGTTATCTTTCTTTTTTACAATTACATCGCCGGCTATGAAGAATCGTATCTAAAAAAACGGTTTGGTCGGCGTTACGAAGCTTACAAAGAGAAAACCGCGAAGTGGATTCCGAACAGGTAAAAACAATTTGCGTGAAATTTACCGGACGGTGGAGTAAATTGAAACCTAAGGCGCGGAAAAAATATTTTTTAAGATTATCCGTTTTGACGTTGTTTGTTTTTGTTTCGGTCAAAAGTCTTCCGGCTCAGGATTCGTCAAAAACAAAGATTTTCGGAATTAAACCGAATTATCTGCAATTCTCGCCGCTGTTTTTAAAGGGCGATTCGCTGCATTTGCAATTAAAATATCCGAAACCGCGCCTTAAAATTCCTCAGCAATACTATGATTTTAAAAATGTGATACCGAAAAACCCTTTGCTTATGGATTACAGGGGTAGTTCGTATTACACGCCGTCTCTGGTAAAAAGAAAGATGTCGCTGATTATGAATCGTCCCACTCCCGGAGAGGTGTTTCCCATTTTGCCCATTGCCCTGATCGCGGCAAAATTGGCTTTACAGCAAATTGAAATAAAAAAGAAAATCGAAATCAAACCCCAGGACTATTTTATTCCCCGAAAATACTGGGCTATCTTAAAAGCTCTCTGGAAAAAGTCGCCGCAAACAGCCATAGAACTTTATCAGATTCCGGAGATCAGAAAAGAACGCACAGTTGAAATTCTAAAACAGGATCTGGAATTTTTAACGGATCACAAACTCGTTAAACCGCGAAAATCGCCCAATGAGCCCGTTCTCTATTTTGTCGCGCAGTCGCGCGGCAAAGCCATTGAATTGTTGAATCGCGCGTTGCAGAACGATCTTTATTCTTTAAAACAAAAAAAACGCTGGCTTGATCTTCGCGATTACATTTTAAACGATGACGAAAGCGCTCATGAAGATTGAACCAAGGGTAATTATTCACGGCGGTGCCTGGGATATTCCTGCCTCTCTGCACCAGGAACACCGGGAAGGAATTAAACAAGCGCTCGAGCTTGCACAAAGCGCGCTTAAAAGCAGCGACGACCCGCTTCTTGCCGTTTTGGAAGCGATTAAGTTTATGGAGTCGTTTCCCGTGTTCGACGCCGGAAAGGGATCGTTTTTAAACGCCTGCGGCGAGGTGGAAATGGATGCGGGATTAATGGTCGGTAAAGACCTGTCCGTAGGCGCAGTGGCTGCCATCCGCAACGTTGCCCATCCAATCGAAGTAGCCGATCTTGTGCGGACAAAGACGCAGCACGTCTTTTTGGTAGGCGAAGGAGCGACTGAATTTGCCGGAGATCAGGGAATACCGGTTGTCGCCACCGAAGATTTGCTTGTGGGCAGAGAGCGGGAACTCTATCTTCGGTTAAAAAAACAGGGCAGGGTGCGCATCAAAAGTTTTTTCGAGAAAAAACGGCAAAAAGATACGGTGGGAGCGGTTGCCATAAATTCCAAAGGCGAAATTGCCGCGGGAACATCGACAGGGGGTACGCCTTACAAAATGCCCGGAAGAGTGGGAGACAGTCCTGTGCCGGGAGCCGGATTTTACGCCGATGATCGATTCGGCGGCGCGTCTTCGACGGGATGGGGAGAGGGAATTTTACGGGTAATGCTGGCAAGAACGGTAATTGAATCCCTCAAGCAGGGACAAAGCGCGCAGCAGGCTGCGGAATCGGCTGTCAGTGAGCTGCGGCGACGCGT
>JAJRSN010000441.1 GCA_024278715.1 Calditrichota bacterium | reverse complement strand
CATTTGCAGCGACTTCATCTCACTGTCTTCGTACCAGGCTTGCGGATTGTAGTTTAGCACCGCAATTTGTTTGTCAACATAATAGAACGCCGTGTCAGCCACCGCCTTTAAATTCCCCTGCGCTATCCGGACGCTGCCAAGTGCAACGGCTACCTTTTCACTATCCCTATTAAAATACTGCAGAATATCGGCGTAGATGTGCATGGTGTCAAGAGAAGAAGTATCGAGCTTCATTAAATGGGCGTTCCCGGCAACCTGACTGAATTTCTCTTTCGGTTTGTAGATGCCCTCTTTTCCCCAGATGCTTGTTAAATTTTCCCTGTTAAAAAGATAGACATCGCCGCGAGCCAGTACTTCCCCGCTTTTGAAGTTGTACTCAAGAAAGCGGGCAAATAATGAATCGTCTTTGCTTTTAATCCGCACCCGATCGTAACAGTAAGCCTGACGGCTTTCCCAGAAATATTCGATTTTTTCGGCGCGAATCGTACGCCAATTATCGGTGATTATCACATTTCCCAGAAAATCGATCTTATCGCTCTTTTCGTACATCACGGCTTTTTCGCACCACATTTGAATGGTGTCCTGCCGGAAATGAACATTGCCCTCAAAAATGCGCAATTGTTCGCCGTTAACTTTTTTTCCGATATGCCGGTCGGCATGAATCAATTCTATGCCCTGATCGGAGGAGGTTTGGGCGGTAAGAGGAAAAAGCAGAAATAAAAAAATTAATACACGAAGCATCGATTACTCAAGATTTATCTTCTTAGAACTTCTACCGTGAGGATTGACTATTTCGTAATTCATGAGATCGGGGCTCGATTTAAAACTATCGCCGTACAGGGTATCGTTTTCTTCGGTGGTTAACATTATGGGAATTTCCGAATAGATTTTTTCCGCCTTGTTATCCCATTTAAGCGTATCGGTGTAAAGGGTAATTCCGCTATCCGAAACCACAACCACGTTTCCGTAGGCTTCCATATCCTGAGTAATATCATTAATACGACCGCCCTGCGCGGTTAATACCGATTTGTGATTTCCCTGTCCGTCGTAAAAATCGACCTGAATGCTATCTTCTAAAATAGTAAGATTTTCTCTCGAAAACTTTTGCACATGACCCGCCCTTAAAACGCCCACGGTTTTTCCGTCTTTGGTAATCAAAACCGTGGTATCCCAGCTCTCCTGATCCGGATATATTTTGGTTTCCGCGCTTTGCGACGGTTTGGATTCATTATTACCGCAAGCCGCAATAAACAGAATGAATATTCCGAGCAGCAAGACAGGCAGCATCTTCACGCCGTTATTCCCTCCTGCATTAAATCATGCAGATGAATTACGCCCACCAGTTTTTCATTCTCATCCAGAACGGGCAGGGCAATAATCCGGTATTTTTCCATTTCTTTGTAGGCAATGGTCGCCAGATCTGTCTTGTAAATAAATTTAGGATTCAAATTCATAACATCTGTTACCGGAATGTGAAAAATATGTTCCGTTTTCTCAATCAGACGGTTTAAGTCTCCTGTGGTGATAACGCCGATCAGATGAAGCTCCCTGTCAACCACCGGACAAATCCCTCTTTTGTGCGCCATTTCCATGATTGCCTTTTGCATATTATCTTCTTCAAAACAATAGGGCAAATTATCGCCGCTCTCCATCAAATCGGACACGCGCATCAACAGTTTTTTACCCAAAGTGCCGCCCGGATGAAGCAGGGCAAAATCTTCCGCCGAAAACCCTCTGGCTTCCAAAAGGGCAATAGCCAAAGCATCGCCAAGAGCAAGCGTTACGGTTGTGCTTGCCGTGGGCGCGAGATCGTTAGGACAGGCTTCTTCTTTTACATCGATGTCCAGCCACACCGCGGCATAGCGGGCAAGCGTCGAATCTTTTCTTGCAGTCATGGCAATCAAAGGAACATCCAGCCGCCTAAAAGAAGGTAAAAGATGAACCAATTCCGATGTTTCACCGCTCTTGGAAATAGCGATAATCACATCATCTTTGTGCACCATTCCCAGATCGCCGTGAATGCCTTCCGCGGGATGCAAAAAGGCGGAAGTCGTACCGGTGCTGGCAAGCGTCGATGAAATTTTCCGTCCCACGGCTCCCGACTTGCCCATTCCCGTTACAATAACCCTTCCTTTGCAATGCAGTATTAAATCGACCGCTTTTGCAAAATTGGCATCTATCCGTTCTTGCAAAGATTTTAAAGCCTGAGCTTCAATTTGAATAACGCGTTTACCGATCTTTATAATCTGTTCACTGTTCATTTCCACCAGGGATAATTCCTCCCACAAAAATCGAGATTTGATCCGTTCCCTTACCTGACAGTTGATTTCTTGCAACCGCTTCCGCTTTTAAAACTGTTTTTCCGACCATGTCATCGCTGATGGTTAAATTAAAGCGGTAAATTCCGTTTTGCTGCTGATCCGTTTCCGCCTGTAATTTATCGTTCACATAAAGCCGCACCAGGGCAACGCCGTTTTCGTGTTCTGCGCTCACCTGCACTTCAATTTGCTGGGTCACTACAAAATAGCTCCCGTCGGCGGGTTTCAAAATATTAACCACAGGCTCCGAACTGCTTATTACATTGATTTGCTTTTTGGGCGACTCCTTTTTGCCGTCGTCATTACTCACAATCACCCAAATATGGTAAAGACCGCCTTTCAAAGGAGCGATCCAGAAAACCGTATCGTTATCGGCTGGAGGAATAAAACTGCCGCCGTCGGAACGCCATTCAAACTGCATGGGTCCCTCGATGGGATTTGTCGCCTGAATACTTGCCATAATCGTATCGCGCGGCATCACCTGATCCTGAGAAACCACGACTCCGCGCTCGTCCAGTTCTGGCGGATGCTTTGGATTAAGCAGGTCCTCTACGCCGTTGCACGCCGTTAATAGCAGCAAAACTAACAATAAACCTATTTCGATTTTTTTATTCATGATTAAAACGCCGCGTATATTGATTGAAATACGATCGATTCATCTTCGGATGTCAGGGCAAAAACCGCGCCGTCCGGCATCTCCGATTCTTTAAAGGTGAATGATCCCGCTTCCACTTCGGTAAAATCTCCGTTTTCTATTTTATCCACCAGTAAACCCGGCCAAATCAGTTTTACGACAGTATTCAGCCTCAGGTTTTCCTGAACCCGTTTTTTTACGAAGATAATCCGCAGCCGGAGATTGTTTCCGTCATTATTCCCCAGCACGGCAACCTTACAGGAAACATCCAATGACAAGCCGCCGGAACGGGAAATCTTCGGCTCAAGTCTATAAAAATTTTTCCGTGAAAGCAATTCCAATAATTTCGGTTCAATCTGTTTTTTTAAGGATTGGACATCGTAGGCTCCGGTAAAACGCTCGTCTGCACCGTTAAGGTAAACGTCCGGAACAGACCTGGGAATTTCCGGATGGCTGCTTACGTAGCGATCCTGTAACAACCGAAAAAGCGTCTGAGTCTCCGGGGTATTGTAAGGATCGTCGTACGTTACGCTGTCAACCGTAATGTCGCGATGGTATTCCACAACATTGATCTTTCCGTCATAAAGCTGAGCCAAATTGTTCAAACTTTGCAGCGCCCATTGATTGTAAGGCGCGGGATGAGCCAGATTTACAAACGCTTCAATCAAAGGAACCGTTGTGGTGTAACTATCCGGATTTTTGGGATCAAGAACGTTGTCCCGCGGTAAATCTTCGCAGGCAAAAACGAATAGCAATATCGCAAAGAATATTTTAGAAGTGAATAGTAAGCGCAAATTTCACCTCGCCCGGTTTCCAGTAAAACTTTTGATTAAAGGTAACAGACTTATCGGAGCCCGCTTTCAGATCGGAGCGGGTTATATTTTTAATCCAGCAAACGGTGGCTCCCAAAAGGCTGCTGCCGGCAATAAAAAACATGGCGTTAGACCATTTGTGCAGCCGATTGGCTTTATCGTAAAAAGTATCGAATTTATCCAGATCGCTAATGTTGTGGTAATCATCGTAAGCCGTGCGGTAATTGTTGAACAGAGTAGCCGCGGCGACTCCGCTTAAAACGGCGGCGCCCAGAAAGTAAAAAGTGGGATAACGATTCAGCGATTGACTCGTTCGGTAGGAGCCCTCGCCGGTCAAACGGAAGCGGATGTTGTTTCCCAACAACTTAACCATTTTTCGGAAATTTTTATTGTCGGGAGCTTCCACTCGCTCGACCCAGACTTCGCCCGTTTTTACGCGCGTTAAATGAGCTAAAATCACATAATGATTTTCGACCTTTGTCAGAACCCCGCTGATCAAAACATCTGCTCCGGCTAATTTGCCTATCTTTTCCACAAGGGACGAATCTTCCACAAACCCGCTTAAAACCAGATTCATTTCTTTGAAAATTTCATTTAGACGATTACGCTCCAAAAGAACAATAGAAGAGCTTTCCCCAAGTTCAACGCCTAAATAATCGGGCAGATTTCTTTCCCACGAATCCAGCAAAACTTCATCGGTTTGATTTTCAAAATTTCCGATAGCCACGCGCAACTGAGCGGAAAGCTGTGTAAACTGGAGAACAAAAAGAAAAATCAGAATCAAGTACAAATTATTTTTGTTGGCAAGCATGAGTATTTGCCTTTATTAAACCGCTGTTAATTACTTTGACAAGTCTTCGATGAGTTGATGCAATTTATTTTGCCATTTGAGAATTTTATCGATCACTTCGCGCACCGCCCCTTTGCCGCCTTCGGCGACTGTAATATAATCGCACATCGCTTTGACCTCATCTCTGGCGTTAGCCACGGCAACGCTAAAACCGACTCTTTTCAAAATTGGAATATCGAGGATGTCGTCGCCAATATAACAAATCTGTTCGTCGGACAGCCCGAATTGCTGTTTGATTTTTTCGTATTCCGGCAGTTTTTCAAAGCTGCCCTGCGAAATTACGTCAAATTTCAATTCTTCGGCGCGGCGTCGAACCAGATCGGAAACTCTGCCGGTAATGATTCCCGTTTTTAGTCCGCCCATTTTAGCCAGAGTAATGCCCATTCCGTCCTGGACATTAAACATTTTAAGTTCGTCGCCCGATGCGGTGTAAATAATTTCGCCCGAAGTCAACACCCCGTCAACATCCATTAAAACCATTTTAATTTGCGATAATTTTTTTCGCATGGACATTATTTTGCTTTATTTAATGCAACAACTTAAAAAGATATTAGGCAAATTTCTTAAACAATTCAACCTTTTAAGAATGGGATGATTTCCCGTTAAAATCGGCAAATCGTCCGGACTGCGTCTGAAAATCATATTCAGCTCAACAACCACTGATTTATCGATCCGTGTCGCTCCGGCGTTTTCCGAACCATCTTTAATGCCGGAGCGGATGTGCGGACGCGACCTTTTACGATTCCGCCCGAAACGGCAATTTTCGGATCGGATCAATTCACAAACTCAGCTCATTGCCGCCGCTCTTTTTTTATCTATCCGGTCGCAGATAATTTTATAAACCATCAGCAGTAAAAACGCCAGCAAACCTACTGCGGCGTAAAAATACCAGATGTAATAGGAATGTTCATAAGCGGTTGACATTTGTTCGGGAGAAAGGGTTCGCGGATCGGGACAAAATTTATCCAGCAAATATCCGCTGGAAACAAAGGCGAACAAATTGGCAAAAAAAGTGGTCAAATGCGAATATCCGAGATAAAGCCCTTCTTCTCCCTTGGGCGCCTGCTTTGAAGCGTATTCCAGAAAGCGCGGCGAAAGAAAGGTCTCCGCAAGTCCCTGAAGCGCAATTCCGAAAATTAGGCTTACGGTTATGGGGTGTAAAGTAAACAGTCCGAAAATTGAAACCTGATCTCCGGCAACGGAAGCTAAAACCGGACTTAAAGCGATAGCCAACGCTGAAAACGGAATAATCAATAAAGCGATGCCGATGGAACTGACCGGTTTGATTTTTCGCACAAGATGGGTGACAGGCACTACAAATATTACCACAACAAAAGGATTGATATTCGCCAGCCATTCCGGAGAGGCATGTTCGCCGACCAACCGCAGAGTGTATTTGGGCATGGTGGCGTAAAGCTGATGTTGAATCGCCCAGAATCCGGCGACGATCGAAATTAACGCCATAAAGCGAATATTTTTAAGGACGCGCACCAGACCGGCAAGAGCCTCTTTTAAACTCTTTCCTTTGCCGGTGGTGTCGATATCGCGGTAAAGAAAATAGACAATAATCAATGCTACAAACGCCATTGCCGCGGCGTAAAAATTTATGTAACGCAGACCCAAATCAACGCGCAAAGGCTTGGCAATGGTTTTACCGAGGAAAGCCCCGATATTCACCATCATGTAAAAAATCGAATAGGCGCGCGCCCGATTCTTTTCGTCCGAAGCCTTAGCGACCGTTCCGGTGATAATGGGTTTTACAAAGGAACCGCCGAGCATAATCAAAGATAAAGCGGTTACCGCCGTCAGTTTGGTGGGAAATAATCCGAGTAAAAAATATCCGCCCGAAAGCAAACCAAACGCCAAAATCAAAGCCTGACGAAAACCCATCTTATCGGAAAGGGTTCCGGTAAAGGTGGGCGCCATGTAGATCAGCGACGCAAACAACCCGGTCACCCAGCCCGTTTCCACATCCGTATAACCAACTTCCCGCGTTAAATAGACCGCCAACACAATAAACATTCCGTAATAGGCGGCTCGCTCGAACAACTCAATACTATTTGCCACCCAAAATTCTCTCGGAAATTTCCAGCTTAATCCGGATTCTTTCACAAGTCGTCTCCTTTTGATGGTTTATTTATTCGGTTCCAAAATCAAATGCAGCACGGCAAATCGGGTACGCCGCTAATAAAATATTTTTTTATTTCGAAAAATTGAACCGCAATCTTCGCTATTTCGGGTAGTTTTTGTAATCGTAAATCCCTTTTTCGTCATTCGGCAAATGGGGTTTAATCAACTCGTCAATTTCTTTAGCCTGCCTGAGCAGTTCTTCCAGTTTTTGCAGCGGCAGCATGCTCGCGGCGTCGCACAGCGCGCCGTCGCAATCGGGATGCGTTTCGATAAAGAGAGCGTCCACACCAGCAGCCACTCCGGCGCGAGTCAGGCTAAAAATAAACTCCTTTGCTCCCCCGCGTCTGTCGCTGCTGCTCACTCCGTATTTGCGAATGGAATGCGTGGGATCCAACACCACGGGATAGCCCAAATCGCGCATTACTTTCAAATTGCGCATGTCCATAATCAGATTATGATAACCGAAAAACGAGCCGCGTTCGGTCAACAAAATCTGATCGTTGCCCTCGCCGGTGATTTTATTAATAGCCGTCTGCATATCCGAAGCGGCAAGAAACTGACCCTTTTTCACGTTGATTACCTTGCCGGTGCGCGCCACCGCCAGCAGCAAAGAGGTTTGCATGGAAAGAAAAGCGGGAACCTGAATAACATCCAACACCTCGGCGCAGGCTTGGGCGTCATGCCGGTCGTGGATGTCGGATAACACCGGAATATCGAAAGTCTCTTTAACCTTTTGAAGAATTCGCAATCCCTCTTCGACGCCGGGTCCCTGATAGCTTTTTGACGACGAACGATTGTCTTTTAAGTACGACGATTTAAAAATAAGGGGCATGCCCACCCGCTCGGCAATTCGTTTCACACTTTCGGCGGTTTCCATTACAATCTTTTCCGATTCGATTACGCAGGGTCCGGCAATCAAAGCCAAAGGATTCCCTTCGCCGATTAGAATATCCCCTACCTTTACTGTTCGCATCTATGCCTCCGATTATTTGTCAAAATCCTTTTATATCCGAAAAATTCAAATTTAAAGGAATTACGCTATCGATTCAAAAAATTAGATTTGATACTAAGTTAATTATCTTAGCGGGGTAAGCGAATTCCGCCGCCCACGCTTACGAACCAGTCGGGGGCTTCTTTGTTCAATCCCTTTCCGCCGTAAATATCGAAAGCTAAATTCCGCTTTAATAACAAACTTATGCCGCCGTCAAAAACCACGTTTGCCGGAGCGTTGTCGGGATCAACGGTCGCAACTTCGATAAAAGCGGTGGTTCGCGGCGAAAAATCGACATTTAACGAAAATGTGTAAAAATATTCCAGATAATCCCCGCCGCGATAGTTGACCGCTAGATTATATTCAAATCTGGCGGCTTCGCTTAACGGATGAGAGGCGAGAACGGTAAGTCCGGGTTCAACATAATTCGACACCAACTGTCTTGAACCAACTGGTAAACCCACGTTTAACATTATTGAGGCATTGGGAATAATTCCCTTATTTTCAAACGCTCTCAGTTTGGCGCCGATCGATACTCCTTCCACAGTCGCGATGTTGCTTTTGGAATTGAGAGTTTTATCCTGCTGATAGGTGAACTGACTGCCGAGACGCACTTCAAATGATTTTGTGAGACCATAGCGAAAGAGCGTATTGGCAAACTGCAATTTTTTCCGTTCGAGATTTGGTTTATCCGGAAACTTAGTATCCCTTTCAAAATAAATTCCGCTCTCAATTTGAAAGTGATTCTTTTTAACCGTCGTAAAAGCGCTTCCGAAACCGGGGCGATCGATTGAAATAGCTCCAAAAAACTGAGCCGTTGCCAATTCTAAACTTACGAATACGATCATTAGGGCGATAAAAAAACGCATGGCTCCTCCGAATATTGAAAAAATGTGATTTCAAAAATTTTATGTTTAAGAAAGAGTAACGGCATCTGTCTGTTTTTACCCTTCCTCGACTACTTTTAATGTACAAAGTGCTAAGATTAAAATCAAAATAGTCGTCGGTCGAAATGTGATTGTGAAGAATGCTCATTCCCGAACTTTGTTCAGAATAACTTTTTCAACTTGACATCAAAAAACGATCTTCGTATCTTTTGACCGACTGGTCGGTCTAAATAAAAGTTGCAACAATGCCCAAAATAGTTGATCGTAAAGAAAAACAACAACAAATCGTTCGGGCGGCGCTCAGAGTGTTTGCCAAAAACGGTTTCAATAAAACAAAGATGATTGATATTGCCCGCGAAACCGGAATAGGCAAAGGCACTGTTTACGAATATTTTTCGAGTAAAGACGAAATCTTCTTCGCCACATTTCAATATTTATTTCAGCAAATGGATCAATCATTCCAACAAAAGCTAAAAGAAACTCCGCACCCTGTCGATCGCTTGAAATTGATCATTCAAACCTATTTTGTGGATTTTATTCGCGAAAACGGCGACTTTATGTGCATTGTAATGGACTTTTGGATGGCTGGCGCCCGCGATCTGTTCAAAATGTCAACCGAAGGATTTAACCTAATTTCCATGTACGAAGATTACCGAAAATTAATCAGCGATATCCTCCGACAAGGTATTCGGCAAAATCTGTTTCGACCGGTAAACACCAATCACTACGCTTCCATGCTTCTTGCTCTTTTGGACGGCTTGTATTTGCAAATTTTTTTGGACGCCGATGTTTTTAAACTGGAAGAAATGGCAGACAATATGCTCGATCTTTTTTTGAAAAGTCTCACAAATTTAAACGGAGCCTAATACGATGAAAAAGAAATTATTCATAAAACAAAAAACATCTTTTTTTCTTCTTGTAATGAGCTTTATGCT
>JAJRSN010000440.1 GCA_024278715.1 Calditrichota bacterium | reverse complement strand
CGAAATGGTCATAAAACCGCCGTAGCTCCAACCGTGCACGCCGATACGGGTGGAATCGACATAAGGTTGATCTTTCAGAAAACGAATCCCGACCATCTGATCTTCCGTTTCCACCGTGCCCAATTGCCGAAAAACTGCCTGTTCAAATTCCAGACCGCGGTTGTTTGTTCCCCGGTTGTCCAGAGTAAATATGATGAAACCCCGTTCAGCCATGTAATAAAACCACCATGACCATCCCCGCAGCCAGCTATTGGTAACCAACTGCCCGTGCGGACCGCCGTAAACATAAACGATTACCGGGTATTTTCGCGCGGGGTCAAAATCAGGGGGTAAAATCATTCGGGCGTTCAGTAAAATTCCGTTTTTGTTTTGGATTTTGAGTAACTTAACTTCGCCTAATTTGTACTCTTTTAACGGATTTTCGGCATCCAATAAGGTTTTGACGAATTTACCTTTTTCATTCAAAAGGGTAATGCGGTTGGGCGTTTTGATGTTGGTGAATTGGTCTAACAGGTATTTTCCCTGTTTTTGAAAAAGAACCCGATGTACGCCGGGTTCTGTGGTGAGCCGGGTTGTTTTTCCCGATTTTAAATTGACTTTAAAGGCGTGGCGCTCTAAACCGTCCCGCGAAGCCGCTAAATAAAAGGCGTTTTTACCTTTGTCGTCAAATCCCAAAAAGCGGGTAACGTCGCGATCGGAACGGGTTAATTTTTTAAGCAGTTTTCCGTCGTTCCGGTAAAGATAAAGATCGTTGTAGCCGGCGCGCTTGGAAAACCAGACGAAGCGGGAAGGATCGTCGTTTACAAAAATGAGACCGTGCTCGGGTTCAACCCATTGCTCGTCTTTTTCTTCGAATAAAGTCTTTAAAGGTTGTCCGTTCAAAGGATCGTACCGCACCAACCGCAGGTGGTTCTGGTCACGATTTAATTGGGCGATGTAGATTGCTTTTTCGTCGGGACTCCAGGTGACGCTGCATTTGTAATGATCTTTGGGTTCGCCTGTCTGCAAATAGGTGATGGAGCCGGTATTTACGTGGTAAATTCCCACCGTAACCTGCTCGCTGGTCATTCCGGTGAAGGGGTAACGTATGTAACGCAATTTGGCGGGACGGCTGTCGATGTCCACCAGCGGGTATTGCGTAACCATGCGCTGATCGACCCGATAAAATGCAACGTGATCGCCGGAAGGCGACCAGAAAATTCCTTTACGGATTCCGAATTCCTGACGGTGAACATAACTGCCGCCGTTTATTATGCCGTCTTCCTTGTCAAGGGTCACCTGAATTTCTTCTCCGGATTTTAAAGAGATAAAAAGATTATTGCCTTTGGTGTAGGCGAGTAAATCCAATTTCGGGTGAAGTTCAATGTTTTCGGCGTCCTGCGGCGCGCTGTTTACCTTTTCGATTTCGGGAACCGACAGATCGCAACGGTACAAATTTTTATTCTCCATAAATCGAAAGGTATGATTGTTTAGCCAGGTAATCACAGGAAAGCGGGTAAGGACTGTGTTTCCGCCTTGTATTAAAAGGGCGTTCAGGCTGTCGAGCGAGAGCAGCATTTTTGATTCCGTTGTTAAGGCATCCGTTACAATCAGACCATACTGACCGTTCAGGGAGTCCACATAGCAAAATTCCTTACTTTCGCCTTTCCATTGAAGCTGAGTCAAATCCTTAACTTTTAGCTCTTTGTAGCTTCCGAGGATGGCTTCTTCCATACTCAGAAGTTTTTCCTGAGCGAAGATAGAAGACGCAAATACGATTAACAAACAGAAAATTTTTACCAGACGCATGATTGCCTCCGCAATAAATTTAATTTTGCCAAATAGTTATTATAATAGACCCAAATCATAATTAAAAAATAAAGTTTAAGAAATTAAATAACCAATAATTTTTACAATATTTTTTTCGATCAATTTTAATCAATTTGTAAAATCATCTCAATAATTATCACAAAATATTTTCAAAATGGACAAAGTACTAAAAATCCCCACAAAACTTCAACTAAATCGGCATAAAAAGATAAATCTGCGTTCTTGTCCACTGGCGCGAAATTATTAGCGCAAAAACGTTTTCTGCGGGTTCGCCAAACTCAATCAAAATCTCTAACCGATTTTGCAGCCGTGACAAATTTCGGCGGCTTTCTTCTTTAAGGTCAGGGCAAAGGCATCGTTGTTTTGAATTGCTTTTTCCGCGGCGTTTAAAACTTCATAATAAACATTCCACTGCCTTTGTTCTTCGAGAAACCGGTTTTCAAGAATGCTGTGTTCGCCGTCGGTAAAATTTAAGGCGGCTTTAATTTTCGGAATTCCGATCCCGAGAAATTCATTTAGCGGTTTGCTATCGCCTTTTTGCAGGAATGAAAGCAATTTAAGCGTGAATCGTAAATATACCACGGTCTTCGGAATGGCTGAAATAAAACAGCCCGTAAAGGGATCGACGCGTTCCTTGATATTTTTGTAATCCTTATCCAGAGCGCGGGCGTAGGCGGAAAAATAGAGAATACGAACGTAATCGCCGATAATTCTGCCGATTTCGGAGGCTTTAATGGAATCGCCGGCGAATATCTCTTTATCGTGACGCATGATGAGTCCGGGTTTATGGAGATAGGCTAATTTTTCACCGCTTCGGATCATGGTCGAAAGCAAATAGGCTTGATCTTCAGCCCGTCCGAAAAAGGAAGGCGTAAAAGGGCGGAAACGGCGCAGCGCGTCGATCAAAATTCCGTTGACGCCCCCGGTGACGTGAATGCGTTGCAGGCAGCGTGATTTTCCGTCGAGCTCTTCAGAATCGTAGCGGGTCATCATTTCCGCGACCGTAGAAAGAGCCTGAGGGAGTCTGCTGAAAAAAATAAATTCATCCGGTTCGCGGGGATCGCCGGGATAGGGGACATCGGGCGTAAACAGAGAGCGTTCGATATCCCTGGCATTGACCAGCGCTCCGGCGATCATTCCAAGATGAACCGCGGCGTTCTGTGCGTCAATACCGTCCGCGCCCCACAATTGTGATTTAAGATGTTCAAGGGCGGAAGAGCCGGTTTGGTTAACCAGTTCCTTTTGCGGAAACACCTGATCCAGATCGATTTTGAAGGTTGCTTTTATTTCGGTATCGATAAAAACCGACCAAAAAGCGGAGACGGCTTTTAAAAAACTGTAGTGGCGACCGTACTCTCCGTCCACGCCGAAAACATCGAAAGTACATTCATGGAATTCCGGCGGCAAAAATTTTCGGCAGGCTGGAATTAAAACCTGATTCACGATTTTCTGTGTATCGTCTTCCGTGAAAAGAAAAACCTTTAAGTTGTCAAATCCATCATTTTGAGTAATGGTTTCTCTCAGATAGGGTTTGGCGACGGAATGCAGGTAAGGATGGGTTACCGAGCAGGAAAGCACGCAGGTCAGTTTTTGATCGGCTGCTGTGTTGCCGCGTCGTTTTTCGAATTCCATCATCTCGTTCAAACCGCGCAACCCGTACAAAACTTCGTTGCTTGCAGAGTTGACTCCCACGGGAATCGGGTGATCGTACCAGTGCTTTTGAGGCTGCTGTTTGTTTATTCGCAAGGTCTGTTTAATCCCTTCTCCTACTTGCAGAGATTCGATGTCGCTTCCGGGCAGAGGAACGGTCAGCAAAACATTGGAAGTAAACAGAATCTGACGCGCGGGATCGGCTATCGGAGCGGCGTTTGATTTTTGTACGCGGATTGTTCTTTTTTTTCTCAATTCTTCTTCCGTTTTATTTATGTTTTCAAGAATGCCCGCTCCTTCCGGGAAAAAAAGAGTTCGGATTTTTTCCGCTGTCAGACGTATGTCGTTTAAATCGCCGAAATTCCGGAGCCATTCAAAAAGCGTGTTCAAACGATGCAAAAAATCCGCGTCCTGTTCTGCGGTAAAACGAATTTCGTTTTGAATGATTTCAATCCCTTGCAGCAGAAAATCGGAAAATTCCCGCCACGGAGTTTGTCGATTCATTTTGTTTAAATAATCGAAGGCTTCCGCAAACAGGGGATGCTCTTTACCGGAGAGAACGATTAAAAAGGCGTTTACCATATTCCGGAGAATTATGTCGGGCTGCGATGTCTTTAAATCGATGCCTATCGGATCTTCCGGAATCCGAAATTTTGCATTTTTGGGTGGAAGGGTAAAAATGTTAAGAAGAATGGTTTCGAATTTTTTTAAAGCTTTTTCTGCCATCTGTTAAATCCTGGTTATTCGAAATCGGAAAATTATTTATTGAGAAGTATGCACAAAAGCAGCCAATGATGCAACACAATCGACTGGTGAATTTAAAAATTCTTTAATTATTGTTTTAATTAAGGGAATTAATGATTAGAAAGATTAAACCCTCATTGCACTTTGCTTTGGCTTCGAACTATTAAATAAAGAGAAATTTTATTTTTACGTCGTTAGTTAGTAATTTGCCGCAAGGGCGTTTTTAAAAACGGAAAAATTGTAAAAAAGCCTCTTTTACCGGCTGATTTCGATTTTTTACTTAAAATAAATAAATCAAAAAATAAAGTTTTGGAGGAGCCATGGACTTGTTGCAAACCTATTCGCAGAAACTAATTGACCTGGTCTGGCAGATCGGACCTCGATTTTTGTACGCCTTAATCGCTTTGATGATCGGTTTGTGGGCGATCAGGATCTTTTCCCGAATAACGGAGAACTCTTTGCAGAAAGCGCGGGTTGAGGTCTCGCTGCAAAAATTTATTATCAGCCTGATCAGAGTCGGTTTGAAAATTCTTTTATTGATCAGCGTGGCTTCGATGTTGGGCATCGCCACGACTTCTTTTATTGCCGTATTAGGCGCGGCGGGTCTGGCTGTTGGTCTGGCGTTGCAGGGCAGCCTTGCTAACTTTGCCGGCGGAGTGCTGATTTTACTGATTAAGCCTTTCAAAGTAGGTGATGTGATCGAGGCACAGGGATATATCGGCAAGGTCGATCAAATTCAGATATTTAATACCATTTTAAAGACCTTTGATAACAAGACGGTTTTTATTCCCAATGCGGTTTTATCAAATGGCAATATCACCAACTTTTCATTGGAAGCGACGCGGCGGGTGGATATGACCTTTGGCGTGGGCTACAACGACGATATTAAAAAAGCCAGGCAAATTCTCACTGAGCTGGTTAATGCGGATGAACGGATTTTAAAAGAGCCTCCGCCTTCCGTGGTTGTTGTGGAACTGGCTGAGAGTTCGGTGAATTTTGCGGTGCGTGTCTGGGTAAAATCGGGGGATTACTGGAACGTGTTTACCGATTTTCAGGAAAAGGTCAAGTTGGCTTTTGACGAGCAGGGCATCAGCATTCCATTTCCGCAGCGCGACGTGCACTTGTACCGGCAGAATTGATGGGGTTTAAAGATAGACGCAACAAAAGCGGCAAAGGCGTGACGTATGACAAAGTGCCGTTTCTCTTGAGGCGCGATTTTTTCTGTCAAGGTTATGCAGCAATTTAGCTTTATACAATAAGATCGAAGGGTAAGTCACTAATATCGCGTAATCTTCTTCCGTCAACCAAAATATTTAACATGTCCAACTGGCTTTCATCCTTAATCTCATGGATCGCATTAATCAATTCATTTAATGCAAAATGATAAACACAATCTATTTCGCCTGTACCTAAAGCTAAACTTGCTATTCTAGTTAAAGTGGGCTCTGCTGTCACAGCAACAATGTGAGGCAACTTACCTTTCCTATTTCGGATAAGATTAAATGCTTCTGTACGGATATTTTGTGCTCTATCGCTGCGGAGTGTCCATTTGCACGAAATACTTGCATGTAAAATTTGTTTTGGCGGTTCTATATTAATTTTACGCAATGGAGTTAATTTGGCAATTTTATCTTTAATATCGATTATTTTTTTATTTTTATTAATTTCTTCTTCTGAAATAGATTCCCTGCTAATTAAAATGTCAGGTTTGACTATATAATCCTGACCGAAAGTAGAAGCCAGTTTTTTATTTTTCTTTAATTCATCTTCAACTTCTGCTAAATCTCTGTACTGTTCAAAATTTGAGATTTCGGTTTCAATAAAATAATGCCATTTACCCGGACGTAAATGGTTTAATAAATCAAAAGATTTTTCTATAAAATTTTTAGTAATTTCTTCAAATATTTTTCCGGCTGTTTGTCCGGATAGGTTGCCATAATGAGGGGTATCACATATTTGATTTAAGATTTTCCAGGCAATTTTTACACTAATTTTACTATCTCCGTCTGCATTATTGGGATAATCGCCTTTTTCGGAATTTTTACGAATTCTTATTAATTTATCACATATCTCTTTGTGATAAATATTTCTTAATTTTCTGACATTCCTACATTCTTATTCTCAATTTTTCTATTTTCACGTATTATAACCGCTCTTGACCGATAAATCTGCGGTTATGGTTTATAAAATCCGATTACATATTCTTCATGCATCCGTTTTTGAATTTGTGAATTTAAATCTTTCTTTTTGCTTGCTGGAAGCATTCTTTTATTTCTGTCTAATTGTCGAATTCCTATATAAGGAGCAATAAAACCGATAGAACTTCCGATTTCTTTTAAACATTTATGTGTTTCAGTGTCTATTCCCTTCATCGTAGAGTTTCCAATAACTACAATTGCAACTTTTCCCGGTTTTAGTACTCTGTACATTTCTTTGAGAGATTTCTTCATTTCAGAAAAATATCTTTTCAGAACTTTTCCGCGATTAAAATCTATTGTTGAAACATCTGTTATTTTTTTTGACGTAAAATCTGGCAAATCTTCAAAATAATAGTCAGATGTCGATTCGGAGCCAATATATTCTTTTCTTTTTTTTGTTAATTCATCTATTTTATAGCCAAACCAAACTAAAGAAAATTTATGAGCTCTCATATAGTCAATAGCATTAGATGCATAAGGTGGTGAAGTAACAATTAGATCAACTGTTTCATTGTCAAGACAAAGATTTTGTGAATCACAAAATCTAATTTCCGGTTTAGTTCCAACGGAATGTCCGAGAATATTATTAATATTTTGATTTAATCTTTTTCTGAATTCTTCAAATGAAGATTTAATAACTTTTGTCACAAAATGTTTTTTTGATAGTTCAAAATTTTCATCGCCATATACAACGTTGCCATCTTTATCTAATAAAGCTTTTATTTTATGCGGACGTGTATGACCCAAATCCAAGGCAAGTGAAACACCACCCGATTTGGTTATAATTAGTGAAGAAAAAATAACCTCGAAAAAATTTCTATATTCTTCTTCCTTAATCATGGTTATTTGCTTCCAGAGTGAAATTAGTTCCAATTGAGTCTCTGGTAAAAACCAGTAATCTATAAATTTTTTTGTTTTACTATCAAAATGAATTTTTAATAATTCATATAACTCTTCTCTGTTTTTAAAATAATCATCTTTTGCCTCATAATAAATCTTTGAACCGTATTTTCTCAATTCCTTTTTATTCAAAGGTGTTGTTTTTACCTTGGCAATTTTTAAAGCCAACGGGTCTATATCAAAACCGATTCCTTTTCTATTCGCAAAATAGGCTTCAACAATTGTTGTACCTGAGCCAACCATAGGGTAAAATACAACTTCATTGGGCTTTGTTAACTCTTCGATAAAAAGTTTTGGAAGCTGGGGGGGGAATTTTGCAGGAAACGAATGAAAATTGTGAGAGTTGTAATTACTAATTTGGTTATGGAAATTTAGATCGCTCTGAAGTAATTCAATTAATCTTTCTAAAATCGATTCCGATTTATATTTTTTTGTGGGTTTGGTGAATAAGGATAATTGTTCATTAACAACCAAATCATCTTCTTTGTCCATTAAAGAACCTTTTGGATTAATTTAAATACTTACCACAGCCCCAATTTATAATAATTAGGATAATTATCAAATTCATTTTTTATAAAAGATAGTATTTAATTGAAATCCACATAACATGTTATTATAATAGTATTTAAATTCTAACTTTTTGGGGCAGTTTTTGTTAGTTGTTAAGAATAAGATGCACTAATTGTAAAAGAATCGCTCTTAAACTCTTATACCTAACCAATAACTATTAACAAACTTTTATTCTGTATGGCAGCGGCTTGTACAGGTTACGTGTTTATTTATGGTTGTTTTTCAGAGATAATGAGAAAATGTTTCGGCAATGAATCATAAACAGTAACATTTTTAAACCCCGCGCTAATCAATTGATTCTTAACTTCTTCCGGGAGGCAT
>JAJRSN010000439.1 GCA_024278715.1 Calditrichota bacterium | reverse complement strand
CGATCCTGCTCTCCCTTTTGTCCCCAAAAAAGCGCGGTTCTCTGCGTTTTGTCCTGATAAATTTCTGCCCAGTTGATGGCTTTTGTAATCCGCAAAATCTCGTCCGGCGTGTAGCCCGAAGCGTAAAGACCGCCGATCACGCTTCCGATGCTTGTGCCCACGATCAGATCAACGGGAATGTTGTGTTTTTCGAGCGCTTTTATCACGCCGATGTGCACAATTCCCCGCGAGCCTCCGCCGCTGAGCACCAGACCTATTTTGGGGCGCTTTACTTTTTCGCGGTTGGAGTACAGGGTAAGTTTGCCGTGATTAAAACGATATTCCTGCTCAAAGCTTACCCCGGAAAATAACGGCGTAAAAAAGATTATTAATATCAGGAAAATCCGCGGGTATCCTCGCATTCTGCTTGTTCATCTCCGTTATTTGCTTTTTTGATCAGCGTTTTTGTTCTTGGTAGTTCCGCAACAAACGTTTAAAATAGGCTTCGATCAGAATCTGATAATCGCGATTATAGCCCTGTTCCAGCGCTTTTCGCATGGCGTCCTGAAGTTGCTTTAAATCCATGTCATAAAGATTTTTCAACTGTCCGGGATCACGGGCAAGGTATTTTTTAGCCCTTTCCGCCTGACGTTTTTTGGAATACTCCCTTTCTCTGATGGATTTTTGGGCGTCCAACATGCGCGAAAGAATGCGCTGCTGCCGTTCAATGGTTTTGCGGCTCAGGTTTTTATTCAACAAATCCTTAACTACCTCATCCATATCTTCAGCCACTTTTCCCAGACGTCCCAACACGTTCGGCTGCTTACCCATTTCTTCGCTCATTTTCTGCAAAGCCTGTTTTAGAGCTGCCTGCTGCGCCGCTAATCGTCGCATCGCCTGTTGCTGCTGAAGTGAAAAAGTACCGTTGTTTCCCGAATTGAACAGATCCATTGTCTGATTATTCAATTGTCCCTGTTTTCCCGCCATCTGCTGCAACTGCTGCATAAACTGTTCAAATCCCGTTCCGGACGAGCTGCCGGCAAGCTGCTGCTGCGATTGCATCATCTGCCCGATGCTGCGGTTTAACGCTCCCATGGCTTTTGTCTGATATTGCATTCCACCGTTTTTATAGCGGTCGCTTAATTGCTGCAACGCCTTCCTCATACTCCTGGCTGCGTTCTGCAGGCTCTTACTCATCTGTGGCTGAATTAAAAACGTTTCTTTGGATAGTTGGGTTATTTCTGAGATTACCTTGTTTAAATTGGAATTTAGCTGTCCCTGATCCCGAATCACCTGATTAAAACCGTCGCTTAAAGGAGAGGTTTTCCGTGTTTTTTTATGAACCCTTTCCTGTTGCGCGGATAACTCCAAAAGGCGTTGAATCGCCCGCTCCATTTTTTGGGCGATTTGCCGTTTCCCTTTGTTCATCATCTGTTGATATGCCTGCCGCAACGATTGTGACATCTGACCAAATTGTTTCTGCAGTTGCTGGGATTGCCGCCCGGCTTGCTTAAAATCACCCTGTTTTAAATTTTGTTGAAGCCGTTTCATGTCGGCTTTCATATCTTCGGCGGACATTCTCGTCAGCAAGGAATCCAATTTTTTTAATGTTTCGGGATATTTGTTCATCAGCGGATTTTTTTTGGTTTCCTGAATATCGTATTTTAAGCGTTCAAATAATTTGTTTTGTTCTTTTTGTCTCTGTTCCAAATTGGCGTTGTCTTTTGCTTTTAAAGAATCCTGCTTTTTTATGTCTTTGGAAATTTTTTGCTGTTGTTTGTAAAGGCTTTCCGCTTTTTTCGCCAGCTCGTCCATCTTTTGCTCTAACAAAACCTGCTTTAAAAGCTCCATGGTTCTTTCAATCCGTTCTTCAAAAGCCTGCTGGTTCAGGCGGAATTCCTTTAGCGCCCTTTCCACATCCTTGGGGCGCACGCTTTTTTCCAGCGCCTTGTTCAACTTTTTCAGCGCTTCTTCCAATTGCGGGGTAATTACTTCTCTGAACAGGTCTTGCAGTTTCATGTATTTTTTGAGAACTTCTTCGCTGATCAAATCGTTTTGCTCTAATTTTTTGATCGCTTCGTCTAATTCCTTTTGAATTTTTTCGATTCTTTTTTGCAGCTTTTTCTGTCGTTCAATATCTCCGGCGAGCTGATTCTTTTTCTCCCAATCCAATTTTTGTGATTGTTTCAATTCCCGCTCTAATTGTTTCAGACTCTTTTTAAGCTCTTTCGCTTCTTTGGTTACGTCTTTCAGGTCTTCCACTTTTTCCTGCTGCACATCATCAACGGTCTGGAAAATTTCTTCGACAGAAGGAAAACGCACAAAATAAATTCTGCTTTTTCCGATTCCCGGACCGTTAATTCGGTTATTATCTTTAGCCAGGGCGTAATATTTTAACTGATCTCCGAAAGCAAGGGGAAATTCGTTAAAATCGAGAATAATAGTCAAACTCTGTTGCTTTTCATTCGGTTGGAGTAGTTTTAAATTAATACTTTGCCACAAAGTGTCTTCGGTAAGGTGGGGTTTAATGATCCGGTAAAACAATTGAATAGCGCTTATCCCAAAATCGTCGCGTGCTTCAATGGTAACGGGTAATTGGGCGTCCAGCGGCAATTCAATATCTTCGCCCGGTTTCACAATTTCAGCCAACGGGGGATAGTCCTTCAAAACGGAAATCTGGTAAACGATGGGATTGCGGTTTTTGTACCCTGCCGTATCCTGTAAAACAAATTTATAAGAACCTTCGCGCCTGACCGTAAAACCGCCGGTGACAATCCGATCTCGAACCCTGAGGGGGAGAGTGTCTCCCCAGGAAAAGGCTATGCCCGCCTTTGCCAGAATTTTGTCCGATACCGCGCGTATTCTTACTCCGGTTCCCATCAAGGCGGAAATGTCGCCGATATTTCTTTCCAGTGTAACGGCGCCCATTTGCGTATATCGAGGCGGATTTAAAGTGATATCCAGCGTGTGAATCATCGGAAGGGTCACCAAATTCACGCGAAAAACCGAGGAGCTGAGCGAACCTTCGATTCCTTTGGCGATTAATGGTTCGCCGATAATCTGATAGCTTAAAGGTCGTAAAATATTTTTCAGGGTTGTTCGGTAAATACCCTGATTTAACGACAGCTCCGTTTTGTGCTGTTGAGTTTTTCCCTTAATAAGCAGGTAGCAATTCTTTAAAGCGGGTCCGCGGTAATTCACCCGGATATCAATACTTTCGCCCTTGATTATGGTTGTGTCGCCGGGAACAACCGAGAAAGAAAATTCGGGGACACGCGCGTAGGAATTCGCGGGATTGAGCAAACGCAAAGTTGAATGAGCCACGTCTTTAAAACGAAAAACGAGCAGCAGGCTAAAACCGATTCCCAAAAGCAAAAGCCAGCGCCATTCCGGTAGATGGGATTGAAATTTAATTCTTTTTGAAAAATCATATTTTTGATATTTTTTTACGATTTGTGTTACCGCAGCCTGCTTTAATTCTTCGGATGCCCAGTCTATTTCGGGAGATGTGATTAGCTGATAACCGTTTACAAGATCATCGCGGATTTCGGGGAACAGTTTTTCAATTTGTTTGGCGACGGGCGTAAGATCGTTTTCTTTTTTTAACCGAAAAAACGCCATTAACGGCTTATAGGCGAAATTGAAAACAAGATAGGCGATTACGGCAAGATTCAGAAACCACAAACCCCATCTTGTTAATTCGGAAAAATAGAACAGGTCGTCCGCCAAAGAAACGCTGACCCACATTATCAGCAGAACAACCGCCAGGCGAATACTTGAGGCTAAGGCTTTGTAGCCCAGATATTTTTTTCCGAATTCATAGATATTTTTAATGAATTGATTTGTCATAACGTTTAATTCAACAATGCATAAATAAAAATGTTCACCGCCATTTTTAAAGCCTGAGCGCGGATATCGGGAGGATCTCCGTGAATTTCCGGATCTTCGCACCCGTCGCTGATATCCGTATTCCAACTGTAAAAGCAAACCAGACGACCCTCGTAAATCAACCCGAAACCTTTTGGCGGACCTCCGGCGTGTTCGTGTACCTTGGGCAATCCCCGATCAAATTGATAATAGACGTGATAGATGGGATGCGAAAAGGGGAGTTCGACAAAGTTTAATTCGGGAAATACTTTTTTCATCTCCCTCCT
>JAJRSN010000438.1 GCA_024278715.1 Calditrichota bacterium | reverse complement strand
GCCTCTCTGGTCGATCAGGTTCTTGTTCCCTTTAAACCGGTGAATCTCAAACGAGTCGGCAGAAATGGAATCTTGGATTAAAGGAAACGGACGGGGATCGGACGCTCGATATAAAAGCGGATCTGCTGATAGGAGCCGACGGCGCGAATTATGTTGTCGCCCTTAAAACCGGTCTTCTTTAAAGAAAATAAAGAATCCCGTTTTTGGGATTACGCCGGTATTTTATCGGAGGTACTTTTGAACAGGCTGTTTACATCTTTTACGATCGAGCCGCCCTGCCGGGTTATTGCTGGGGCTTTCCGGTGTCAGAAAATGTGGCGAATGCGGGAATCATGATTTTTCCCAAAGACCGCAAGGGAAATCCGCGGTTCGAAAAAATAGTTCAATAAAACAAGCAAATACGTCGATTACTAAAAGGAGCCAAGCCCAAAGGAGAATGTGGTATGGCGTCGCTGCCCCTCGGCGCTTCTTCGGGAAAAAGAACGGATGACGGTTTGATGTTAATCGGCGACGCGGCGGGATTTGTTAATCCCCTGACAGGAGGGGGAATTTATAACGCCATTCTTAGCGGGATTAAAGCTGCGCAAATCGGCGTAAAGGCTCTTATCGAAAAAGATTGTTCTCGTAAAAGAATGGGGGAATATGAAACATGGTGGCGGAAAAATCTATTGCCCGGATTTCAGTCTGCTCTGGCGTTTCAAAGATTCCTGAATTAGAATTTCAGGTGCAATTGGATGTTTAACGGAATTCGGCGCAAAGGGATTTTGGCTGCATTTTTTATTGCTGTTTACGGACAGCCGTTATCTGAATTTGTACTTTTACAGCCGCATTTTTGGATCAAAATAATTATGGCGGGGTTGAAAAACTCAAAAAGGAAGCAAAAGGTTTCTCAGCAATTGCTTTTGATGTAACCGCAATCACAGCAGTTTTGATCATTTGTGGTATTTTATTCTAAAACAAAGGCTATTTAATGAACTGGAAAAAGAAAATTCTGTTTTTAATAATACCTGTGCTGGGCATTGCCCAGACCGACCCCATTCAATGGCAAAAGCACATAATCTCCGACACGTTAACCGGAGCTAAAAAAATTGCCGTAGCCAATGTGGATCGTGATGCCGGGCGCAATATGGATGTTGTTGTTACAAGCAATCACGAAGCCGACGGTCCGGAAGATTCCGCCAAACCCAATGTGATTTGGTTTAAGAATATCGGCGCGCAGCAATTTGAACAGCATGTGGTCGATTTTTTGCTGACCGGCGCCAGAGGGTTGGCTGTCGGCGATCTTACCGGCGACGGTTACCCGGAAATTGTGGCTGGTTCCCGAGCGGATACCAGCCGACTATATTGGTATCTGAATGACGGAACTCCCGATAATGGTCAGTGGGTGCGCACGGCAGTCGGAGGTCGGGCGCCTAACAGATACGCCATTTCCATTGTAGATCTGGATCAGGACGGTTACGTTGATATTGTGGACGGATTTGGCGACGATGCCAATAACGGGAGCGCAAACAGCGGCGTGGTTACGGATTCCGTTCGATTTTTAAGGAATACCGGTCGATCGGATACTTTGATTTTTGACCCGCGGCTGGTAGTGCAAATATCATCGCCCGCGGGAATTGCCGTAGGAAAATTTGATCAGGATAACGATCTGGACGTAGCGGCGCTTTCATGGGTGGATTATGTCTCTTTAATTCCGCAGCAGGGCGAAACCTTAAAATGGTGGGCTCAGCAGGTTGATACCTCTTTTGTCGAACAACAGGAACTGCTCGACTATTACGGAGGCAACGACCTGAAGGCTGTTGATCTGGACGGCAACGGTACGCTCGATATTGTTGCCGCGGGATACAAAACCGGCACTTTGGATTGGTGGCAGAACGACGGAAACGGACTTTTCTCTAACCGCACAATTATCGATCTGAATCTGGTTAATCCACGCCATCTTTCCGTGGGAGACTTTGACGGAGATGCGGATGTTGATATCGCCCTTACGGTGGATGAAGCCAATACGGTTTACTGGTACGAAAACGACGGAAATCAGAATTTTACCCGACACGCCGTCGATACGCTTTTTACCTACGCTTATTTTGTCTGTTCGTCGGATCTGGACGGAGACGGCGATCTGGATTTACTAAGCACGGCTCAGGACGCGGCGCAGCTTGCCTGGTGGGAAAACAACTTAGCCGAAGAGCAGTCGGTCGCTTCCGGTTCGCCCGACACCGTGATTTTTTATCAGGGAAAGGTAAAAATTAAATACGATTCGCCTTATCCCGGCGGCTTGACCTCTGTTTTTTTAAATCAGGGAGAAAATCACGATACCCTGTCTTTGAACGCGGGTCTGGAAAAGATAGCAAAAGACGGGTTTTACACAATCGTTTCTCATGCGGTCAGTTACTCCGCAACTCTGGTTTTCAGATACGACAGCCTTCCTCAATGGCAAAATCTCTCTTCCGATGAAAGTTTGTTGCGTATTTGTTTTTGGAATGACTCCGACGCGGTAAACGCGAAATGGGAAGTTGCCGGTTCTCCCGATCAATTGGTTGACACCGTGAAAAACACAATAACGGTTTTCGGCATAAACGCTCAGCTCCATAAATATTCTAACTTTACACTGGGCGTGGCAACAGGTCCGAGTTTTGCCCAACGAACGCGACCCGAATTTATACCGGGTACGGTTAAGCATTTTAATTATCCCAATCCCTTTAATAGCCAAACCTGGATTCAATTCGACATTCCCGAACAACGAATAACCTATTCGGCTGACGTGCGGGTGAATGTCTTTAACATGCTGGGACAAAAAATCCGGACGCTTTTTGAGGGAGAACTGACGCCCGGGACTTATCGCTTGCTGTGGAACGGGAAAAATGAACAGGGACATTCCGTAAGCAGCGGATGGTATTTTTATCGTTTGAAAATGGGAAAAAGGGAATTTTCCGGACGGTTGTTACTAATTCGCTAAAGTTTTGCGTGTTTTGTTTGATCATTGCGCGTAATGGAATAATTTGCTTCTTGTTTGGATTCTAAAATTTAAAGAATTTTTAAAAAGTGAAATAACACATTTTTTGGAATTTTGAAAATCCGTAGCCCATTCCATAACCGCTTCTTTGTATTACGGGAGGAGAGGCAATGGTTCGGGCAATGTTTAATTGTATTAATATCTGCGTGTAAAGAAGCGCAAAAATTTTTTACGATTTGAGCTAATAAAGCCAACTCAAGGGAGTTCATGCGATTGCGTCCGTTTAAGAAATTTCCCTGTCTTATGAGATTAACAGTCTCGTTGTTCCTGGTCTCTTCCTTATTGGTTCCTTTGGACGGATACGGTCAAAGCGCGACTTTTTCAGCCAAGCAGGTAATTGACGACGATCTGGAAAAAGCCAAAAAGAATGTGGTAATCGATATTGATCTGGATAATGATCGTGATATTATTTGTACCGCGAATCCCGAAGGAAGCACGGGCGTCGAAGATGACACCGGCTTGAATGTTGTCTTGTATTTAAACGACGGCGCCGAGAGCTTTACCCGCAAGACCATCGATTATCGCTTCAGAACCGCCCGCGGACTGGCTGCGGGCGATTTGAACGGCGACGGTTACCCTGATGTGGCGGTCGGCAATTCAAATGTGGATAGCTCGTTGGTGTGGTATGTAAATCCGGTTACCGATTATAACAGCCGCTGGCGAAAGTATCAGGTTGGCGTCGCCGCCCCGTTTAATTACATTGTTTTGATTTACGATCTGGACGGCGACGGAAATCCGGATATTGTTGACGGGATGGGCGACGCGGCTTTAGGCAACCCCGTAACGGGAGATTTTATCCGCTGGCTGAAAAACGACGGCGGCGTTAATCCGACTTTCACCGAAAATCAGTTGATCAATTATCAATCGCCCTCGGGCATTGCCATCGGAGATTTTGACGGCGATACGGACGACGACATCGCGGGCATGGGTTGGACAGACTACGCCAGTCTTACAGCTTCCACCGATGAAGATGTCCGCTGGTGGGCGCAGGCTTCCTTAAGCTCTTGGATTCAGCAGGAAATCATCAAAACAACTTACGGCGGAAACGATATTCAAGCCGCCGATATCGACAACGACGGCGATATCGATCTCTTGGGCGCCGGGTATAAAAATCAAAGCGTGGACTGGTGGGCTAACGACGGAACGGGTCAGTTCGGAAGCAGCATGTTCACCATTCGTTCAAGTTTTCAGTACGCGCGCAATGTGCAGGCTGTGGATTTGGACGGAGACGCGGATTTGGATGTGGTTAGCTGCGCCGATTCGGACAATCTGATAGTCTGGTTCGAGAACGACGGAAATCAGAATTTTACCGAATACACAATTGACAATTCGTTTACTTACGCCTATTTTGTTACCGCAAACGATCTGGACGGCGACGGCGATATTGATATTATCGGCACGGCGGAACAAGCAGTTGAAACCGGCGGTCTTGTTTTGGGACAGCTTGCCTGGTGGGAAAATTACCAGGCTGAAGAACAGACCATAGCAAGCGGCGATCCTGCTCCGGTTACTTTCAACAGCGGAAAGGTGGTAATCGACTATCAGAGCGGTTACACCGGAGGCAACACAACGGTGTTTTACAATCACGGATCAAATTCAAACCGGTCAAAAGTCGGCGCCGGAATCAATCACATCGCGGTTTCCGGGTTTTACACAATTACCACCAACGCCGGCACCTACGACGCGACCATCGATTTTTATTACGACGGAATTACGGAATGGTCGGCGGTAAA
This sequence comes from Calditrichota bacterium, assembly GCA_024278715.1. Lineage (GTDB taxonomy): Bacteria > Calditrichota > Calditrichia > Calditrichales > Calditrichaceae > Caldithrix. Next base: position 4,270 of record JAJRSN010000438.1, on the reverse strand, counting down.
TAATGAAACCGATTTACGAATTTGTTACTGGGACGTTAATAGTGAGACATGGATTTTAGCGGGCACTGCGCAAAATGTTGACGACGTCAATAATAAAATCAGTGTTTCGGGAATCACAACCCAGCTTCACAAATATTCTCTTTTTACTCTGGGCTCCTCTTCCACCGACAACTCCCTGCCCGTTCAGTTGCTGCTGTTTACTTATCAAAAAGAAACCGACGGAATTTTACTGCAATGGGAAACGGCAAGCGAACTTGACAATTTAGGCTTTGAAATCTGGCGCAGAATCGATGCGGACACAACAAAAAAACTGATAGCTTCTTTCGAGACCGACGACCGGCTAAGAGGACTGGGAAATTCCAGCCTTGGTCGTCAATACGAATATTTCGATCAAAATGTTCTGCCCGGAAAAACCTATTTTTACGAATTGAAAGACGTGAGTTACGCCGGAAGAAAATCCACGGTCGCGCGTTTGTCGGTTGCGTTTGTACCGAAGGGATTAACGCGGGTTGTTGAAAACACGCTTCCGGATCGACCGGAACTGTTGCCCAATTATCCGAATCCTTTTAATAATTCGACAATCATCGAGATCATGATTCCGGAAAACTCCGAAACTTCTTCCCAAAGCGTCAAATTGGTTTTGTTCGATTTAAGCGGACGACGGGTGCGCACGCTTTTTAACGGTGCGTTAGGCGGCGGAAATTATCGGGTTCAATGGGACGGAAAAAACGACTACGGGCAGATTCTGCCTTCGGGAAAATACATCTGTCTTTTTCAAAGCGGTAAATATCGCCGGTCGCGCATGCTCACTTTGGTTCGGTGACCGGGCTTAACTTAAACGGAATTCGGCAAGGATTTAAGAACGGACGATATGAATAATTCTCCTGACAATAAATTTTACGACGTAATCATTGTGGGCGCAGGAATAGCCGGTTCGGTTGCAGCCGGGTTATTGGCGAAAAAACGGATTTCGGTTTTGCTGGTGGAAAAAGACGAGTTTTCCGGCAAAACCGCGGCTTGCGGCGGATTGTTCGACCGCTCTTATTTTGATCGATATGCGCGGAATGAAGACGTTCTGGAACAAGCCATTAAAAAGAATATTTTCCATCTGCCCTGGGGAAAGGTGATCTATGATTGCGATCAGGTAACGGTTAAACGCCGGGTGTTCGATCGGTATTTGGCGGAGCGGGCAAAATCGGCGGGGGCAAAATTACTGAACAGAACAAGGGCGATTGATTATCGGGTAAAAAAACCGGGCGAGGTTTCGGTTGTTTTGCAAGACAGCAAAACAAAAGCGGAATGGGTAGTGCGCGGCAAAATAATCCTTTTTACCGACGGACCCCGTTCACTGGCTTTTAAAAATCCCGAATTTGCGCGGCAGTTAAAAAAGAAATACTGGGCTTATGCCTACGCTTACGAAGTAGAGGGCGTTCCCGTAGGCGAAGACGAAGCGCACATCTATTTTGCGCCGCAGCTTTTTCCCTGGGGCTATGGCTGGATTTTCCCCAACAAAAAAGAAAGCAACATCGGCGTGGGCGCCATCTTGCCGGACAGGGACGGAGGAGAACTCAAACAAAAATTATTCGATTTTATCGAAAGGTTTCCGCCGACCGCAAATTTATTGAAAGACCGACCCGTTGCGGACAAAAAAGGCGGATTTATTCCCATGTGGATGATGAGCCGCATTAGCGATGACTCGCAAATTTTAGCCGGAGACGCCGCCGGAATGGTCAGCCCTTTGTTCGGCGCGGGAATCGATTACGCCGTCGATGCGGCTGAGCTGTGCGTTCCCGTAATTGAGGAGGCGCTAAAATCCGGCGATTTTTCCGCGGAAAATCTGCGGAATTACGATCGTGCCGTTAAGGAACGATTCGGCAAAGACCTGCGCAAACAAATGCTTATCGCCCGAGTGATTATTTTCAGCCGAAAATTCGGTAAATTATTGCCTGTTAAATTGCTTTCGGTAAGCGCCTTTGGCGGCAAATATTCGCGATGGAACAAAATTAAGATTTTGTTCTACCCGTCTCTGGGTAAACCGCGATCTTCCGAAAAGCTCATGGCAAAAACGGAACACAAATAAAGGACAGCTAATGAATCCCCTGGGTAAACGAATACAGCTTCTCTCAAAATTACCGCGATTAAAAGCCTTTTACCATTTTGCCGCGGGAAAGGCTCCTCTTCCCGTTAATTTTACGATCAGTTTACTCTATTCCTGTAACTCGCGCTGCGCCACTTGTAATGTTTATGAAAAAAAAGTGAACAATTTAACGGTTGAAGAATATGACAAGATATTCGCCGCTGTGGGAAAGGCGCCGTTCTGGTTTACTTTGAGCGGCGGCGAACCCTTTTTGCGAAGGGATATTGTGGATGTGGTAAAAGTAATTTACAAACGGTCGCAGCCGGCTATTATTAACATTCCGACCAACGGCAGCCTGCATAAAGTTATTCCGGAACGGGTAGAAGCCATGATCAAAGCCTGTCCCAAATCGGATATTATTATTAATCTTTCGCTGGATGAAATCGGCGAAAAGCACGATGAAATCCGCGGTTTTCCGGGCAACTGGGAGCGAGCCATGAAAACTTACGAACAATTAAAAGAATTGACCGCGTATCCCAATTTTACTCTCGGCATTCACACGGTAATTTCGGTGTTTAATGTTAAACGATTCCCGGAGATTTACCGCGAACTGATTCAATTACAACCGGATTCGTACATTACCGAAATTGCCGAAGAACGGGTGGAATTGGGCACAATGGGGAAAAAAATTACTCCGAATAAAGAAGACTACTTTTCGGCGATTGATTTTTTAATCGCCGAGATGAAAGGAAAGCGCCTTAAGGGTTTGGCGAATGTCGCCCGTTCGTTTCGGATAGAATATTATCAGTTGGTAAAAAGGTATTTGCTAAAAAACGAGCAGATTATTCCCTGTTATGCCGGTGTCGCTTCGTGCCAGCTATCGCCCGACGGAGATGTTTGGGCTTGCTGCATCCGAGCCGATTCCATGGGCAATGTCAGAGAGCATAATTACGATTTTAAAAAGGTCTGGAACTCGGAAGCCGCCCGGAAAATCAGAAAGAGCATAAAGAACAGAGAATGCGCGTGCCCTCTGGCAAACGCCGGTTATACGAATTTACTTTTGCATTCGGCTTCGCTGGTAAAAATCGCGTCCCGTTTGATTTGATCCGAATCTGTGAAAATTTTATACAGGTTTAAAGTATTTGTTTTTTCAAAGCCTTGTCGATATTGAAATTACGGCGCTTTCTGCAATGGCACAACTATTGTACGCATTAGGTATTCGGAACAAAACAGAAAAGAAATTATGAGAATTTTCTTCCTCATTTTTTTAATACAAATAATGTTGTTCGGAGCCGTTCATGCCGGCGACCGGCGAGCCGGATTATCCAGCAATTTATTTTTGCGGGCGGAGTTAAGTCCGAGGGCTTCGGCTATGGGCGGCGCTTATTCCGCTCTTGGCAACGATGTTCACGCCGTTTTTTACAATCCCGCCGGTCTGGTTCTGTTAAAAAGGGCTGAAGTCGGTTTTGCGTACATGCAGTGGTTTGAAGACATTCGGATGCAAAACATAAGTCTGGGTTTTAAAATAGACCCCAAATTGGCGGCTGCCTTTAGTGTTTCTTATTTAGGCATGCCCGATATTCAGGGCAAAGACCGCTATGGTCAAAAAACGGAGAAATTAGGCGTAAACAGTTCCATTATTCAAATGAATATCGCCTACAAAATTCACCCCAGTTTTTACGTTGGGCTGGGAATTAAGTATTTCAGAGACGATCTTGCCGGATTTGTCGCTTCTGGTATGGCTTTTGATCTGGGCTTTTTAATGGAGACTTTTGTCAAGGGGCTTTCCGTGGCGGGGGTAATTCGTAATTTCGGAAACAAAATCCGATATGATCAGATCAGCGAGCCCATCCCCCTTACCTATCGTTTGGGCTTGGGTTACCTTTTACCGTTCATCAATCTTCGGCTTGGGGTAGAAGCGGTGCGCTCCAACGATCGTGATTGGTACGTCTCCACGGGTCTGGAATATTCATGGAAAAATTTTGCATTTTTACGCGTGGGTAATCCCTGGATGAGCGGTTCCGGTTTTCAGCCGTCATTCGGAGCCGGAATTCGTCCCGCAAAAGATCTTTCAATCGATTACACTCTGTTTAATCATCAAAATCTTGGTTTAACGCATCGGGTGGGCGTGAATTTTCGTTTTTCGTTATTTAAAGAAAAATCATGGACCAAATCGGAGCCAGTGGGTTTATT
>JAJRSN010000437.1 GCA_024278715.1 Calditrichota bacterium | reverse complement strand
TATTTGCGTGGCGGTCGATAATCCCGAAGCCATAATATTCGACGGCAATACCTCGCTCAAATAACTGACCATCAACGGTCGGCGGATGTTTTGCACCAGATACATTCCCACAAACAAAAAAGCGGCTAAAACAGGCAAACCAAGAACTATGGAAATACCCGACAATAAAAAGGTCAACAATCCCGCGATGTACGCCGCATCGATTGCCAGCGGTAAATTCTTTAAACGATTTTCCAGTTTAAAAGCATTGCGCGAGCTGTACGAAGTAAGCAAATACAGAACAAAATAGCTAAGCCCCACCAGCACCGCGGTTCGCTCCTTTTGAATCAAAAACAAAAACAACGGCAATTGAATCGCGAGGGATTGCAGCAAAGGCTGTAAATAATCTTTCAGAGCTTTAAAAAACCCTCCGTAAGCCGCGGCGCTCAAAAACGGTCGTAAATTGGTCACCCGGTCAAATTGTTTGAAATACGATTTTAAAACCTCTTTCAATTCGCTCCAGAAATTATCCGATCCGCTCCGTTTAAGATTCTGGTTCTCAACCTTATTCAAATAGCCCGGATAACTGAGAATGTTCAATAAATCCAGAACATAGGGAACCATAGAAATCATAAATAGCATGCGGTACTGCTTGCTGATAAAAATGATCCCAATGGCGATTAAAGAGCTCAACGCCGACCCGATTTGAGACCAGGAGCGGGTTCGTCCGTAAAACCGGGTTTTAAGATTAAGCCAGCCGTTTAACTCAAGATAGCGAAGTATCATCGCTTTGTGTGTGCCCGAGCGGAAGGCTTCGCCGATTCCGAATAAAACCATTGCCAGGGCAAATAAAAAATACATTTTGCTAAAAGTAAAAATGGCGAAAGAAATCAGGTATGCCGAAAAAGAGAAAATCATGGCGTTTTTTCTGCCGTAACTATCCGCCACAATTCCCGAGGGGATTTCAAAAACATTTTTGACAATCTCTCTGATTGAATAAAGCGTCCCGATCTGAAAAAAAGAAAATCCCGCTTCTCTCAGTATTAAGATTAAAAAGGCGTCAAAAAAACGTAAATTTTTTAAAAAACCGTAAGCGCAAAACTTGTAATACTGAATCGAGCGGAACGGCTGTTTTTGATCAGTCTTGAAATTGTGACGGTTATCATTCATAAGACTTGCCATATACCATTAATTAATATAAATTAATTTGATATTTTGATGATCATTTTTACTCAAAAAAATGAATCAATTCCGTTTAATTGTATTTTCGAAATGTCGATTTTTCATTATTGTCACTCTTAAATGGTTTTTAAAGAGCGAGCATTTTTGTTCTTTCATTTTTAATTAATTAAACCGCCTTGCTCGTCAGGCATTTGAAATTTCGGATTTTCATTTTTTTGAGTAAAAGATGTCATAGTTTAACATTTTTTTAATAAATTAACAATAGTCAATGAATAGCGCCGGGAGTGAATTTGAGTTTAACTTTGCGTTTTGCGCCCAGTCCTACGGGTTATCTGCATGTCGGCGGAGCCAGAACGGCTATTTTTAACTGGCTGATTGCGCGTCAAAGCGGGGGAAAGTTTTTGTTAAGAATCGAAGACACCGACAAACTCCGCTCTACCGAAGAATCCACACAAAAAATATTGAGCAGCCTTAAGTGGCTGGGGCTTGACTGGGACGGCGAAGTCTTTTTCCAGAGCGCCAATCAACGCCGCCATCTGGAAGTGGCAAATCTGTTGCTGAAAAACGACAAAGCGTACCGCTGTTTTTGCACCAAAGAAGAATTGGAAGAAAAACGCCGCCGCGCTGAAAAACTTAAACTTAATCAACGCTACGACGGAACCTGCCGGAACCTTACACAGCAGCAAATTCGGGAAAAATCGGATCGCGGCTTACCTTGTGCCGTTCGCTTTAAAGTCCCAAAAGGCGAAGTCTTTTTTAACGATTTAATCCACGGACCGATGCATATCAATAACGACACGCTTGATGATTTTATTATTGTGCGCTCGGACAAAACGCCCGTTTACCAGTTAGCCGTTGTGGTGGACGATCACGACATGGGCGTGAATTTGGTTTTACGCGGCGATGATCATATTTCAAACACCAACAAGCAAATATTGCTTTATGAGGCGTTAAATTGGGATGTACCCAGGTTCGGACATTTACCTTTGATTTTGGGAACGGATAAACAACGCCTTTCCAAACGTCACGGCGCCGCCTCGGTGGAAGAATTCCGTTCCATGGGCATTTTCTCCGAAGCGCTGTTCAACTATCTTTGCCTTTTGGGATGGTCTCCGGGCGATGACCGCGAATTGTTTACACGCGATGAATTGATTAAACGCTTCAGCCTCGATCGGATTAACAAAACGCCCGCCGTGTTTGATACGCAAAAATTACTCTGGATGAACGCTAAATATCTTGCCGAAAAAACCGCCGATCAATTGATTCCCTATCTTAAACCTTATCTTCGGGAAAAAGGATACTCCGCCGAAGAGTTAAACGATCCGCGTTTCCTCTTTTTAATCGAACTGCAGAAAATCCGCTCGAAAACCTTGCGCGAATTGGCTGACAACTTGCAATTGTTCTTTTCGGATCCCGTAGAATACGAAGAAAAAGGCGTAAAAAAATATCTTCGCAAAGAAAACAGCCTGACTCTTTTAAACGAACTTTACGAGTTTTTTAATGAACAGTCCAACGGTTTTTTTGAAGACATAAGCGCCATCGAAACGGCAATTCGTGAATTTGCCGAAAAAAGGGACTTGTCGGCAGCCAAAGTAATCCATCCGCTGCGCCTTGCAATAACAGGAAAAACAGCCAGCCCGGGAATTTTCGAGCTTGTTTATGTTGTTGGTAAGAAAAAGGTTTTGACTCGAATACAAAATGCTATAAATTATCTGAAAAAATTGAACTGACCAGATGTTAACGGAAAAATTAAACATACTGACAGTAAACGGAGACGATGACCTTCAACGTCTCATTAAAGGGGTTTTTAGCTCTATTAAGTACGAATTAAACTCTTTTACGGGCAGCGAATTCCCTTTAAACGAGCTCTCTCAAAAAAATTACCATCTGGTGATTATTGACGGCACACGCACACCGTTCCGCCCCGACCAATTGCGGCAGGTTCAACTCGGTTTTCCGAACGTTCATTTTATTTTCATTGACTCCGATTACTCGCAAATTAAAAACTGGTCCGAATTCAAACAATTAAATATTGTAACGTCGGATAAATTGCCCGAACGGCTGCCCATCGTTTTAAGTCATTTTTACACGGAATTTAACAACCGCTTAATTTCCAATTTGTATTACTGGCGATTGATTAAAATAGCCCTTGAAGAAAGCGTGGTTTTTACCGCGATTGTTGATAAGACAGGCGATATCTTATTTCTCAATAAAGTCGGGCAAGAAATTTTAAAGATTTCCTTCGACGAAGAATCGCGGTTAAAATTTTATGATTTTTTAAAAGAAGGCGAAAAAGTGTGGCAATTTCTCACCAGAAAATGGAAAGATGAAAACGCTCCTCTAATCCAAATGGATATGCAATTAATGGATCGCAATTTCAATGAATTTCATTTTCCTGTTACTATTCATTCGGTGGCAAACACACAAAATTACTACATCATTCAGGGAAAGACATTATCCGAACCCTCCCATTCTCCGGCTGGTTCCGATTCCGAAACACTATTAAAAGCCTTTTCCGACTCCCTTGCCAATGAGTTATTGAATCCTTTGAATGTAATCTGGGGCAGGTTACAGCTTTTTCAGACAAACGCTCAACTGAACGACAGGGATATTCACAATTTAAACTTAATCGAAAAACAGATTCAAAGGATTAACGAAGTTATCTCCAAATTGGTGGCGTTTACTTCCATCAAACGCGACTTGGTTCCCCAGCGTGTTTTTTTGAATGAAATCATCCGTCGATTACCTTATCAACCGTCCTTCCAAAATCAATTGGAAAGCAAGACCGATCGCCTCCGCCTACAATTGGGAAAAAACATTCCTCCCCTATTTGGTCAGACGGCTCAATTCGAACTCTTATTAAGCACCATATTAGATTTGCTCCTCAATCTTAGCGGTTCGCTTTCCAGAATAATTATTCAGAGCAGCCCTTCGGAGCCTTCGGATAGCGATAAAAAAGAAATTGAAATCCGTTTTAAAATTGAAAATTTCACCGATGCCGCGGATCAACATCTATTAAAAACAAGTTTGCACTTCGATGAGACAAGCAAGAAAAAATTCGCGCTCGAAATGACCATAATTCGATATATTTTAGATGAATATAAAATTAGGCATCATTTGCAAGAAGATGCTTCATCGCTTATTTTATCGTTAACATTTCCAATAAATTAGTATGGTACAGGGGGTTCGATGAAATCAAGAATACTAATCGTGGATGACGAGCAGGATGCTTTGGATTTAATGCGGGAAGTATTTGAAAAAAAAGGCTATATACCCATTACTGCCATCAATGGATTGGAGGCGCTGAGTCTTATTAAACAACAAGAGCCGGATCTTGTTTTAACGGATATTCGCATGCCCGAAATGGACGGAATGCAACTGCTCGGTGTATTAACCAAAGAATATCCGCACATCCCCGTTATTATGGTAACTGCGCACGGAACCATCGAAACCGCAGTAGATGCCATGAAAATGGGCGCTAAAGATTACATTCTTAAACCGATCCGCCTGGACGAAATACTGGCTAAGGTGGAACGAATTACGCAGCTCAGTTCTCTTATCAAAGAAAACGAGTATTTACTCAACAAACTAAAACAAACTTACGACTTCACCAACATGATTGGCAAAACGGAAATAATCCGTAAATTGTTTGAACTGGTGAAGGATGTGGCTGCGACGAATACGACCGTTTTAATCGAAGGCGAAAGCGGAGTGGGCAAAGAGCTGATTGCCAACGCCATTCACTACAACAGTCCCAGAGCAAAACGCCCGTTCGTTAAAATAAACTGCGGAGTCCTTGCCGAAAGTTTGTTAGAAAGCGAATTGTTTGGTCATGTGCGCGGCGCATTTACGGGAGCTATCCGGGATAAAATCGGTCGCTTTGAAATGTCCAACGGCGGAACTCTGTTCCTGGACGAAATCGGAGATATTTCTCTGAATATGCAGCTAAAACTCTTGCGCGTGCTTCAGGAAGGCGAATTTGAGCGGGTGGGAGGAACCGAAACAATTAAAGTGGATGTGCGCATCATTGCCGCAACAAATAAAGATCTGAAAAAAGCCATGAAAGAAGGCACTTTTCGTCAGGACCTCTACTACCGTTTAAATGTTATCCCGATTCGCGTGCCCCCGCTGCGCGAACGCAGAGAAGACATTAAATATCTGACCTATCATTTTATCGATAAATTCAATAAAATATACGGAAAAAATATTCGCGATATCGAACCCGAAGCCATGCGCATCCTTGAAAATTACGATTATCCCGGCAATATCAGGGAATTGGAAAACCTTCTTGAACGAATCATTGTCCTCAATAAAAAAGATATTATCACTGTCGAAGATCTCCCGGAAAACGTGCGCCATTACGTGGGCGATCGGTTTACGGACGAGATCGACTTCTCAAAGGGATTTAATCAGTTGGTGGAAGATTTCGAGAAAAATTTAATCATTAAAGCGTTAGAGAAAAATAAATTTAACAAGGTGCAAACCGCTAAGATGCTTAGCATGAACCGCAGCACCCTGATGTCGAAATTGAAAAAATACCAAATCGCCTGAAAATACTTAGTTAAAGCAAAGCAATAAGACGAGCAAATTCCCGGAACACGGGCAACGGACAATTGAATTGTCAATAACCCAGCCGTTTCAATTTCCGCTCGTCAAAGCGCCAGTTTTCGTTAACTTTTACCCGCAATTCCAAAAAGACCTCTTTGCCCAAAAATTCTTCGATTTCGCGGCGCGCGGTCTCGCCGATCTTTTTAAGAGCCTCGCCCTTTTTGCCGATAATTATTCCCTTTTGCGAAGGACGCTCCACATATATTACCGCGTAAATATAATCTTTTTTTGACGGGCGCTCCTTAAACTCCTCCACAACCACCTCCGTGGAATACGGCACTTCCTGGTAAAATCGCTCAAAAATTTTTTCGCGGATAATTTCGGCGACAAAAAATCGCTCGGGTTGATCGCTCAAAACATCGGGCGGGTAAAAAGGCGGGTGCAGGGGGAGACGTTTAACGATTTCTTCTTCAACTTTATCCACTCCGTCCCGTCCCAGGGCTGAAATGGGAATAATTTCTTCAAAGGGATAAAATTCCTTATACGTATCGATGAGCGGCAAAACATTCTGCCTGTTTATGAGATCGATCTTATTTAATAGTAAAATCACAGATTTTTTCCTGGGATTCATTGCCTGTAAATCTATTTCAATGGGGTGTCTGGGTTCGGTGACATCCAGAATCAGCGTCAGCAGGTCGGCGTCTTCCGTGGCGGTAAGCACTTGTTCCATCATCCGCGTCTGTAACTTGTACCTGGGCTTTAAAATGCCGGGAGTGTCAATAAAAACAACCTGATAATTTTCTTTGTTTAAAATACCCAAAATACGACGGCGGGTCGTTTGCGGTTTGGATGAGATAATCGAAAGTTTGATGTTCAATAAGGCGTTTAATAATGTTGATTTTCCTGCGTTCGGCAAGCCGATAATTGCCACATAGCCGCATCTGAAATTCGACGGTGTTTCTATGAGATTCATTTCTGAAAAACCTCTCCTAAATTTTTTAGTAGATGTAATCGGCGATTGAGCAGCGAAAATTCAGTAGCCTGAGCCAGATTATCAGAACTGAACTCGCAAAGAATTCCGTTCTTGCTTAAAAATACGTAACAAAGATCTTCAAATTGAGAGATGAATTCACGCACTGCCGGATTATCCATAATCTTCTTTAATTTCTCTTTGTTTTTGTGAATAAAAGCAAATTCCTTTCCGGATGCAATTTTCATCAATAATAGGTCTGTTTTTTTATCGTTTCCCCTTTGCTTTTTTAACCATTCGTATTCCGAAATGGTGAACGCTTCCTTTGTTGGAAGTCCCCAGCTAATATCAATATAATTCATCCTCTTTTCGCCGAGACGCTCCGTGCTGATATTTAATGTAAAAGGATGACCCTCCACCCTTCCGTGAAAAAAAGGTCGGGCGGCAAATCCCCTCCTGATAACCTTGCCTTCGTAATGATCTTCGAGATCCAGTAAATTCCGATGAACAATATCCCAATGCGATTTCCGAACGTAGAGCATTAAGCCCCAAAGGACAAACAACACCAATAAAATTAAAAAAACGTAAAACATTTAATTTTTTAACCTTTTTAAAAACTCTGAACATAAAAGGGCATAGGGGAAAAACAGACAATAAAAATAATGTACGATACCCAACCTAAAATTTTTCGGTTTTTATCGAGTCCGATCGAATTATCCAGAGTAGGCGGATGCCTGAAACGAATAAAAACCAAAATAAGAATAGACCACAGAACCCAAATGTAAGAATTGAAATTTGAAATCAAATAAAAGTTCAAAAAGATTAAAAGAGCAAAGGCGCCCATGGCTATCAATCGCGCGCGATCGCCGAACATGGCGTATGTAATATGCCCGCCGTCCAATTGTCCAATGGGCATTAAATTAATCGCCGTCACCAGCAATCCGAACCAGGCTGCAAAAATAAACGGGAAGTGGTACATCTCGTTCATCGGCAGGCGACCGGCGCCGAAAAACGAACCCACAACATCGTACAAAATAGTATTTCCCAGAACAAGGTTGATCCCGTGCGCATCGTCAAGGGGATGGATTTGTTGGATATAGGCGTAAATTCCCTGCGTATCCGGCAGCCGGTAAAATCCTATTATCAAAAAAATCAGACTCACCACAAATCCGGCAATCGGACCGGCGACTCCTACGTCAAAAAGAGCCTTTTTATGCGGAATCGGAGAACGCATTTTAATAAACGCTCCGAGTGTTCCGGGATGAAATGCCGGTAAAAACAAGGGGATAAAATAGGGAAGCGTCACTTCGATCCCATAGTAGCGGGAAGCGAAATAGTGTCCCATCTCATGGGCAAAAAGAATTGACAAGAGCGCGAACGAGTAACTGAAACCGGCTGAAAAATCCGCCCACGAAGCAAAAGGATCGTGTCCCTGCAAAAGAGAGCCCGTTAATGAGGTGGTAACAACAGTTAGCAAAAAAAGCAAAAGATGCAGCCAATATTTGGGACGCCTTTGACCCGAAGACGTCCGTAAAATTTTTAAGTAATAAAATCCGGGCGAACTTTCGATGTGTGAAAAAATTCCGTGCTTTAATAAATCATCCTGAATCTCTTCCAATTCTTCCAGATCAAGGTATTCTTTTTTCTGCTTAAAAACCGGCGATCCATAAAGCTGACTCATCGGTTCCAGTTGCATGCGATCTTTTATGATTTCACGAGTAGTCGAAATCAAATCCCTCACAATACTTCCCCGTTTCTATCTTTTTTACCAGTAAATTTTAAAGACATCTTCAAAATTGTAAAAGCCCATATTCCGAAAGGGTCGCGCAAAGCCGTCGGAGAAATCTGAATTTTGTAATTTATTAATTTTTTTGTATTCAGAAAAAAAATGACGCCGCACTTTCAACTATTTTTCCTGCTGAACTTTTCCGGTCATGGGAACAAATCGAACGGGAAGCACATTTCGCATAGCCATTCCCTGTTCGGACTTTTTAACAACCACCAATTCCTGAACATATTCTCCCACGGGTAACACCATAACGCCGCCGTTTTTAAGTTGTTCCAAAAGCGGAGGCGGAATTTTAGGCGGAGCCGCGGTGACGATAATCGCGTCAAAAGGCGCTTTTTCCTGCCAGCCGTTGTAGCCGTCGCCCTGCTTTACAACCACGTTATCATAACCCAGGCTTTTCAAGCATTCCGCCGCCCGCCGCGCTAATTCCGGAATGATTTCGATCGTAAACACCGAATCGACGATTTCAGCCAGAACGGCAGCCTGGTATCCGGATCCGGTACCGATCTCCAAAACACGATAATCCGGTTTTAGATGCAGCTGCTCGGTCATAAAAGCAACAATATAGGGTTGACTGATGGTCTGCCCTTCTCCGATCGGTCTCGGCTCGTCCATGTAAGCAAAAGGCGCTTCAGTTTCGGGCAAAAACTTGTGCCTCGGCACTTTTTGCATGGCTTTTATCACATACTGATCTTTTACGCCGCGGGCAATTATTTGTTGCTCAACCATTTGCATCCGCAACTTTCTGTAATAATCTTCATCTCGTTTCATAGATTTTTCCTGCACACACCCTACAACCAAAGCCAGGAAAAAAAAGATGTTAATGATCTTTTTAATCATGGAATAACTCCTGGCTAATGTTTTAACATACATAATAAATGTTTATAAACGCTTTCACTTAAGGCTTCCAAATGATAGCCCCCTTCCAAAAGAGAAATAACGCGCCCCTGGCAAGTACGATTGGCAAACTGGCACACGAGTTCCGTCAGTTTGTAGTAACCGTTTGTGGTCACCTGCATTCCGCCGATCGGATCCCACTTATGCGCGTCGAATCCCGCAGAAATAAGAATTAAATCCGGACGAAAGCCGTTTTCCAGATCCAGTAAAGTATTTTCCATAATTTCCACATATTCGCTGTCTCCCTGACCATAAGCCAGGGGAACATTGCGCGTAAAGCCGGCGCCTTCGCCGATTCCGGTTTCTTCCCTTAAACCCGTCATTGGGAAAAAAGGAAACTGATGAATGCTAAAATAAAACACCGTTGCATCGTCATAAAAAGCGTGCTGGGTTCCGTTTCCGTGATGAACGTCCCAGTCAATAATCAACACTTTTTTAGCAAATCCGCGCTTTTGAGCATATCTGGCGGCAATCGCGATATTGTTAAATACGCAAAAACCCATAGCCCGGTCTTTTTCGGCGTGGTGTCCCGGAGGTCGTACCGCGGCAAAAACTTTATCGAAATTTTGCTCAAACACAAGATCCACAGCCAACGTGGCGGCTCCTGCGGCGTAAAGCGCGGCATCCACAGATTGGCTGCTTAGAACCGTGTCGCCGCCGTCTAAAATCACCCCGTCTTTGCCCTTTTGCCGCAAAACAAATTCGATGTAGTCTTTGTCATGAACCAATCGCAGATTCTCGTAATCAACCGCTTCCGGGCTGAATTCTTCCACGCGATCAAAAAAATTCTTTTGTTTTAATTTTGTATTAATGGCTGTTAATCGTTCCGGTTTTTCCGGGTGCCCGGGTCCCGGATAATGCTGTTCGAATATTTTGTGATAGATATATGCCAGACGTCCCATGGTTACAGTTTCTTGAAATAAATTTTTAAAGTCGTGCCTTTTACCGGGGCGGATTCTACTTCAATTCTCCCTTTGTGCTGATCCACTAAACTCTTAACGATTGCCAGTCCCAAACCGGTTCCTTCTTTTTTGCCGCTGGTAACAAACGATTCGAACAGGCGGTTCCTGATCTCTTCGGGAATTCCCTTGCCTGTGTCGGATAATCGAAATTCAACTTCTCCGTTCACATCCCTGGCAATAATGGAAAATTTTCCGCCCTTATCCATAGCTTCCAAAGCGTTTTTCATAATATTCATGAAAATGCGCATAATCTTGTCCGGATCCACATAAAGCATACTGCTAGCCTGGCAGACAACCTCAAATTCGTAACCGCGTCTCCGGATTTCGTTCCCGAACAGTTTTTTAAATTCTTCAAGCAATTTGTTCGCGGGACATTTAACAGGCAGAATATTGGTCTTTCCTTTGGCAAAATCCAGCACATCATAGGTCATATTGTTCAAGGTTTTAATTTGCTTAATAATAATGTCCGCGTATTCCTGCCGTACCTTAGGATCATTTTCTTCACTCATCAAATCGACAAAGCCGTAGATATTATTCATGGGCGTGCGCAAATCGTGAATAATCGTACTGAGCATATTTCCGATGGTAGCCAATCGTTCGGCTTTTAACTTTTCCTGTCTTAACCGCCGCGCTTCGATCATCCGCGATATTTGCCTGCACACGGGATCCATGAGCTTCAGATCATCTTTGCGAAAGACGTCGTTTTCATTCGTTTTGTTGTAAAGCTGGATAATCCCGATCGGTCTTTGATTAATAATCAAAGGAGCGCAAATCATCTGCTTTATTTTAAGCTGCAATCCGCTCGGCTGATTTTGCAAATACAAGGGATCGTGAGGCGCGCAGTTGGTAATGTAAGTTTTTCCGCTTTTAAGAACATGCCCTTCGATGCCCAAATCGGAAGCAAGATCCAATTTTTTGATGTCTCCGGAAGGAATATTTTCCGAATAGAAGGGACCAAATTGGTTCGATTCTTCATCAAAAAAAGCCAACAAACCGGCTTCCACCTGGAAGGTGCTTACCAGTTTTTTCACTAAACGTTTGTATAAGGCGCCTTCCTTTTCGGTATAAGAGGCGTCCTGTTCTATATCGTAAAGCAGGTTTAGTTCTTTGATCTTTTTTTCCAGCGCAAGATACAACTGCGAGTTTACCAGAATGATGGCGATTTGCGAGGCAAGACCCGCCATTAATTCTTCGTCTTCGCGGGTAAACACTCCCGTTCTTTTGTTAAGCGCTTGAATAACTGCTAAAATTTTCGGTTTAATTTCGGAAGATCGCACGGGTTCAAAAATCGGCATGCACAAAACGCTGCGTGTGCGGTACCCGGTCTTTTGGTCGGTCGAGGAATCAAATCGGGGGTCCGAATAAGCGTCCTGAATATTAACAATTTCTCCGGTTTTTGCCACATGCCCTGCAATACCGACGCCGATCTTTAAACGTATTTCATTTACTTCCGCTTTTTGGGCGATTTTAGACCATATTTCTCCGCGCTCATGGTCAACAATATAAAATGTGCTCCGTTCGGCGTCGATTAATCGTGTTACCTCTTCCATGATTAAGGGCAATAAACGATCGATTCGTAATTCCGAGCTAAGAACTTTACCGATCTCGTGAATGGACGAGATTGTAAGCTGTTTGTGTTTTAACTCTTTTTCAAGAAGCGCAACACGTTCTTTTAATATTTTTAACTCGCTTGGCACTTGATCTACCTGTTTTTTAAACTAACATCCTGTTTTATCTAAAAATCGATACGAATTGCTTATTCTTGAGAATTATTATTCATTAAGACGCCTGTCGCTGCCAATTCATCCGGATAAAATTGTATAATTCAAATATAAAGCTAAAGGTAGGATAATATCAATAGAACGGCGGAAAATATAAAAAAAAGGAACCGGGGAAGGTTCCTTGATATAATTAATCGGTTAAAGCCGCCACAGCCCTGTCAACGGTTTCATAAGTTTCGAAAACTTTAATTAATTGTGTAATCATAAGCAGGCTGTTTACTTTTTCGGAAACACGAGCCAGAACAAGTTTGCCGCCCGCGTTTTTTAAAGTTGTCATGCACGCCATTAAAATACCCATTCCGGTGCTGTTAATCCATTTAACTCCGCCCAAATCGATCACGACTCTCTTAATTCCGTCCTGAATTAAACCGCGAATATGATCATGCAGAGCAGTAGTTTCGGGTCCTCCCATCATCTTACCGGACAGGGTCAAAATTGCCACATGATTTTCAACCTTTTCTTTTATTTTCATATCAAACTCCTTCTTAAAAATCGCTTTCGAGCCTTAAAATAAGGAATTGCTTTAAATGTGTCAATTTATTCTTATTCAAGTGAGCACGGAACTTTTGCGGCTTTTTGACACATCGCCCTTATGAAT